>CAJOQF010000209.1 GCA_905236295.1 uncultured Eubacterium sp.
AGCATATATAACGACACTGAAAAGCAATGTGATAAAGTCGTCCGCACAGCAGGGCATTGTTATCACCGGCAGCTCGACCAAGATAAGAAGTCTCACCCAAAATACCATCACCGGTTCGCAGACAAACGGAATACTTCTGTCAAAAAGTGCATCGGTGACTTCGATAAGCAGCAATGCTATTAGCAAGAGCAGCCAGAACGGTATTTTAGTAAGCGAGAGTGCATCTGCCGGAGAGCTGGTTTCGAACAATATCAGCAAACCGGGTGAGAGCGGAATATGGATAGACAGTGCATCCACCTCGAAGCTACAGAAGAATACCATAGGCTCGGCCGGAGACAGCGGTATATCCATAAACGATGATAATGTGAAGGAGATCACCGGAAACACGATCACGGGCTCAAGCGGAAACGGTATAGATATCGGATCGGAAACGACGGTTAAGAAGCTTGAGAGCAACGAGATACAAAAATCCGGGGAAAGCGGTATAGAGATTAATAACGCAGTAGTCTCTTCGCTTGCATCCAACAACGTAAACAGCAAAAAAGAGGACAATATTTATGTCGGAGAGAGCTCGAGCGTTTCAAAGATTACAAAGAACAAACTTAGCGGATCCAACAAACACGGAATCCAGATAAAATCCGCAGAGGTTGGAAAGATTTCAGAAAACGAGACAGTATCTTCAACCGGCGGAGCGATAGCGTTAAACTTAGGGGCGGTGGTGTCTGTAGTTGAAAACAATGTCAGCTACAACCAGGATACTGTGGTGGTTGACGAGTCGAGTGAGCTCAAGGCCGACAAGACAAACTATGAGATAAGCGGGCAGCCGAAGGTTACAAAGCTCAAGCTAAAAAAAGTCAAGCTCAAAACAGATGAAGAGGAGGAAGTATCATATATCTATAATCTGATCGTGAAGCTTAAAAAGTTGTCGGGAGCGGACGGATATGAGATGCTGTACTCTACGGATAAGAATTTAAAAAATGCCAGAACCGTCGACATCTGGTCGGATGCAAAGGCAACGATAACCATGAATAAACTCAAAAAGAAAACCTATTATGTCAAAGTCAGGGCTTTTCGCGAGAGAAAAGACGGAACAAGAGGTTATTCTGTTTGGAGTGAAATAAAAAAAGTAAAGTTGACAAAATGGAGGAACGACAATGAGCAATCTGCTGAATAATGAGTTATATATTGAGGATCTTGATAAAATAGCAAGTCTTGATCTGCCTTGGGATAAGATCAAAGGCAAGACATTTGTTATTTCCGGAGCTACCGGAATGATCGGTTCATGCCTGATCGATGCGCTCTATCACAAAGATATTGATGTTAAGATATATGCGCTCGGACGAAATGAGCAGAAAGCTAAAGACAGATTCGCCGAGTATTGGGACAGAGAGGATTTCACCTTTGTTGCCTGTGACATCAACAAAGTCATAGATATCGATGTTGACAAGGTTGATTATATCTTCCATGCGGCGTCATCGACTCATCCGAAGGCGTATTCGACTCAGCCGATCTCGACAGTGACCGCAAACATAATCGGAACCAACAATCTTCTTGAGTTCGGCACTCAGCACGGAATCGAGAGATTCGTTTTTGCTTCATCTGTTGAGATCTACGGAGAAAACAGGGGAGATGTTGACAAGTTTGATGAAGACTACTGCGGATTTATCGACTGCAACACCTTGAGAGCCGGTTATCCGGAGAGCAAGAGAGCCGGAGAGGCACTCTGTCAGGCGTATATAGCTGAAAAGGGGATTGAGGTTGTACTTCCGAGACTTTCAAGAGTTTACGGTCCGACACTCCTTGCCACTGATACAAAGGCGCTTTCCCAGTTCCTTCACAAAGCGATTGCGGGAGAAGATATAGTATTGAAATCTGAGGGCAATCAGTTGTACTCATACAGTTATGTGGCGGACGCTGTCTCCGGAGTCCTCTACACCATGCTTCTCGGAGAGAACGGCGGCGCATACAATATAGCGGATCCGGCATCCGATATCACATTGAAGGAGCTTGCAGGTATAATCGCAGGATATGCAGACAGAAAGGTAATATTTGAACTTCCGGATGCTGTGGAGGCAGCAGGGTACTCAAGGGCTACCAAGGCTTTGCTTGACAGCACCAAGTTAAAGGGACTTGGCTGGAAGGCACAGTACAATATCAAAGACGGTCTTACAAGGACACTTACAATGTTAAAATAAAATTGTCATAAGGGGGGATCACTATGGCTAAACGGATCAAAAAGCTGCTTTCGGTATTTGCCTTATCAATAGCATGTATAT
>CAJOQF010000210.1 GCA_905236295.1 uncultured Eubacterium sp.
ACACAATAAAAGAGGTACTTACAAGATCGGCTATTGTAAACACTCTCACTCAGATTGAAGGGGTGTACGGGGTGGAATTTTTTGTAAATAACAAGCCGTTAAAGGATGCGTCGGGAAATGAGATCGGTTTAATAAGGGGCGACGACATTATAGAAAACCCTGGAGAGCAGATAAACACCATAAATGAGTACACCATCAAGCTTTATTTTGCAAACTCTGCGGGAAATGCACTGGTGCCGGTGGAGAAAAAACTATATGCAAACACAAGTGCATCCATGGAGAAGCTTGTTATGGAGGAACTGTTAAAAGGACCGTCCGAAGCGGACCTGCAATCCACCATACCCATGGGAACGAACCTTGTAAGTGTCTCATTCCTCGATGGAGTCTGCTTCGTAAACCTAAGTGATACTTTCCTCACTCCAAATTATAATCTTTCTGAGGAGGTCATTATTTACTCGATAGTAAATTCGCTGACGGCTCTCGATGAGGTTGAATATGTACAGATTTCAATAAACGGAGATACCAGTGGAGTCCTAAGGGAAAAGATGTCATTTGAGACTCTCTATGAACAGGATCTCTCACTTGTAAAAGATCCTATAAAATGATGTTGCGTAAAAAAAAATCTGTGCTATAATATCTCGTTAGAGAAAGGGTGATGATATGAGAAAGCTGAGCAGTCTGATTGTTGTAGCGATCATTTCAGTCGGAATATTTTTGACACTCGCAGCTACTACGATTAACGATCCGACCGGAATAGTGAAGGTATCGGCGGCTACAACCAGCGATAATACAGATGAGGAGATCGATGTGCCTGACGGTCTTTATAAGGATGGAGACAGTCTGGTCTACTATTATAAGAACGGAAAGCCTGTGACGAATCGTTTGGTAAAGGTTAAATCAGGTGATGACTACGATTACTATTACTTCACCGGTGACGGCAGTGCGTTTACGGGCGGATACAAGGCAGTAACGGTAAACGACAAAACGCAGTACTACTTCTTCAAGAAAAACGGTAAGGCAGTAAAAAACAAACTCAAAAAGGTTATGGTCAACAAGACCAACTATTATTTCTACTTTGGCAAGAAAGGAAGAGCTCTCAAGACAACCTGGAAGACGATTGACGGAGACAAGTATTACTTCAACAAGAGAGGCCATGCAGTTACCGGCACAAAGACAATCGGACACTATTACTGCAAGTTCAATTCAAAGGGCATATTAGAGAGAAGGATAGACAAGGATGGAAAGCTCATTGCTCTGACCTATGATGACGGTCCTTCGGTAAACACCCCGACCATATTGGAGACATTAAAGAAATATGATTCGGTTGCAACCTTCTTTGTGGTAGGAGAGAGGGTTTCTCCTTATTCGGATTATGTAAAGCAGGCTTATGATCAGGGATGTGAGATAGCAAACCACACATACAATCACAAGATCCTTACATCAGTATCGACAAGTACTATCAAGTCACAGATCAAAAAGACAAATGCGGCAGTTAAGAATGTAACCGGCGAAAAGCCAAAGCTCATGCGTCCGCCGGGAGGTGCAAACAACGATACTGTGAGATCTGCTGTGGGCATGCCGCTTATCATCTGGTCTGTTGATACGCTTGACTGGAAGACAAGGGATGCATCAAAGACCATCAGCGCGATAAAGGCAAGTGCAAGCGACGGAGATATCGTGCTTATGCATGATCTCTATGAGCCGACAGCCAACGCGTCAAAGAAGATCATACCTTATCTTGTAAAGCATGACTTCCAGCTTGTAACGGTGAGCGAGCTTGCCGCATGCAAGGGTGTAAAGCTTATAAAGGGAAATACCTATACAAGTATAAAATAGGATAGAGATCGCGAAGCCTGTCTTCGCGATTTTCTTTTGCAAAAAAAATAATTTTGGGTGTTAAATGAATCCGAAAAAAAGAGGAGCCGGTATCTTTCGATACCGGCATTCATATGAAAAAGTTTTGTTATTAAAAAGCGAGGAAACTCACTCATCAGCATTAGCTAATATCACTTAGCTATGTATAGATAATATACAAGAGATATGACACTGATATGTGACAAATATTATGGAACTGTAAATATTTATGAACAATCAGTGAATTAGGATTTTGTGAGTCTCGTTCTGCTAATAATCTGGCTTACGCTCTTGATTGAGCGGTAGTGCTCAAGAAGTCTGTTCTCCTCCTCGCCGAATTTGTCGCTCACTGTTGTATGGACATTTATGTCTTTGCATGCGGAGACAGCACCTAAAAGTTGCATGCCGGAGTACGAATCGATATTGTCGCTTGTAGTCTCATACAAAAGATCGCAGACAGTATTAAAGAAATCGTCATAATCTTTTTTTGAAATATCAGTGAGAAAATCACCCATCACAAGTGTGGAAATATATCTGGCATAGTACTCGTCCCACAGGTAGTATTCGTGATCCTGCAGGTGTGCGAGCGGGTCGCTTGCCTTTGTGATCTTCATATAGTCGTAATAATTGCAGACGTGGGTATATTCGTGGATATAGTTGTAAGCACAGTAGGCTTCGCGACCGGTCTTGTAGACCAGAAGTACGGTGAAACGACCGTTTTCGGGAGGTATCAGAAAGCAGCCCGATACGTGCCTGTACTTTGCCTTGTTGTTGGAAATGTGCGCACGGATAGCCTTGTCTGTGGTGAGCTTGACTCTCTGTTTAAAGAGCTGCTCCTCATCATATAAAAGCATGGTATTAACTTTTATATCATCCGGCACTATGAGACGGCGTTTGAGCAGCGTCTCACACGTCTGGAATGCATCAACCAGTTCCAATCTTACTTCCTCCCTTGCCTTACATTCTACCTGTTTTGTTGCGCAAGCGCAAGACACCTCTTTTTTTGTAAAGCGTTATCTGGCGGCACTCTTTTGTGCAGTAAATATTTGACGAGACATTCTCCATGTGGGAAATTGCTTCATCGCTTGGATGGTGATAAAGGTTGCCGCGCCCGGCAGAGATCAGACAAAGTGTTGGCCGGAGCTTTTCAAGAATCAGATCAGAGTTGGAGTTCTTGCTTCCGTGATGGTTTGCCTTGAACAGAGTTACAGGGAAAAGCCTGTTGCTCTCGACGATTTTTCTTTCCGTCTCTGCACCGATATCTCCGCCGAAAAAAGCAGTGAAATCACCACTCTTTAAGATGAAAGTCAGGCAGTCCTCGTTGACATCGGAGGAGGGTGTGGAAGAGTCCGGATACAGGATATCGATTTTTGTGTTTTTGTATGAGATCTTATCCCCTGCTTTTAAGAATAGTATTTTTGTGCGGTTTTCATCAGCTTTTCTGCTCAGATTTACGCAGTCCGGATTGTTTTTGAAGGATTCGCCAAACATGAGATGGTCTATGCGATATCCGGATTCGATCACCTCAAATATTCCGCTTATGTGATCGCTGTCTGTGTGCGATACAAACCAGTAGTCTATATGCGATATGCCGTGCGCTTTCAAAAACGGAAGGATGGCGTAGCGACCGATCTTTTCTTCGCTGGAACTTCCTCCGTCCACAAACAGCGTGTGGGAGCGGTCAGTCTGTATAAATATA
>CAJOQF010000211.1 GCA_905236295.1 uncultured Eubacterium sp.
CGGCGGCATCTCATAAGGCATGAACGGTTCTCCGGTTCTTCCAAGTTTGATGTAGGCATCACAGTACACTTCTATCTTCTTTGAAGGAGTGTTGAATCCCACCGGTTTGCCATCCTCATCCCTGTTGAGATATACATAGTAGGTCTTCCACTCATCTTTCGGTAGATATTCAAACGGCGCTTTCTCGCACATTTCCTTCCAGGTCATGTTCTGCGCAACCGTAAGCTGGTCGAAGAACTCTTCCATGGAATCCCAGTTTGCAAGATCCTCTCCCATAAACTCGGGATCGAATGATTTCTTGCACATCTCATGTCCGAGCTCGCCGCATCTCTTCATGATGTTTGACCAGATAACGCTCTCATCCTTTGTCTCCCAGAGGTGAACCACCTGCTGTCTTGCCACAAGGGTATTGCAGGTCTCAACGATCATCTCGGTTTCAAGCCACTCCTCGGTCGGAAGCACGACATCGGCGTATGCCGTCATCGAAGTCGGATATGTAAACATGTGTACAATGTAATCGAGCTTTTTGGTCGCCTCAGCCCATTTGCCAACCTCAGCCAGCACTCCGAACTTGTTGCCCGAACGGTCAAGCCACATCCTCGGCTGATACGGCTTTCCTGTGAGGATGGCCTTTAAGATGCTCGCCGCATGTCCTCCGTACCATATGGAAAGACCTTTGTGCTCTCGTCCTCCGAGTCTCTTTAAAAACTGCTCCTTCGGAAGACATTTTAATGCTACCGGCACAGGATAGTTTGGTGATTTAAGCACTCCGCTGATCCTGAATCTCTGCATGGCAACACCCGGTTTCTCCACATTTCCGAGGAGGAAATCAAGCGTATCAGCCGCCATGGCAGCCTGCTCGGAATTGATATTCTGGTCGGTTGCAACTCCGAGGCAGAGAGTGCTCGGGGTATTTTCCGCGTAAATGCGGATAGCCTTTTCTATATCATCCTTGTTGAGCCAGCAGAGTTCGGCAACCTTATCGAGGGTAAATTCATCCACTCTCTCAAGCAGAAGCTGTGCTCCTGTCTTGTATAGCTTTCCATCGATCTCATGTGTTCCGAAAAGTTCAACATCGAGCTCATCATTCCACGGATACTCCATCTCCTTCGCGGAATTGCTCTTTAAATCCCACACGAGCGCTGATGTCTTGTTGTCCTCCTTGCCCATCTTTGGATGAACCACAAACCTGCTCTCGCAATCCACGAGATACGGAAGGTTCGTCCACTTCATGACAAAATCCTCGTCATAGAGCCTGTTTACAAGAATATATCTGATCCACGCCATCAACAGCGCCACGTCACTCTCAGGCCTGATCGGGAGCCACACGTTAGCCTTAGCCGCATCCGGTGTCATTCTCGGGTCGATAACAACCGTCTTAACTCCCTTCTGTCTAAGCTCATTTACCATGCGTCCGCCAGATGCCGGACATGAATAGGAAGGATCTGTTCCCCAAAGTACAAGCGATTTGATCGGGGTATTCTCCTCATCGAAAAACTCAAGACAGTTTGAGTCGGCGATACTCGTGTCCGCTCCGCCATACATCATGGTTGCGGCCAGAACACGCGGAAGATAACACTGTGCACTGCCCGGCTCGAACCAGTTTGGCGTTCCGAAAATATCTGCGAATCTGGCTGCCGACCAAACCTCGGGATTACCTCCGCCTCCGGTGCTCGTAAACACTGCCTCCGCGCCGTACTTTTCACGGATCTCCATCAGCATGTGCGCCACTTTGTCTATCGCCTCATCCCAGGTAACTCTTCTCCATCTTCCGCCGCCTCTCTCGCCGACGCGAACAAGCGGATACTTGTTTCTGTTAGGATGATAGAGCGCATTTATACCGGAGAGTCCCTTACCGCACATCCTGCCTTTGCTCATCGGATCAACCGGATCGCCTTTCAGCTTGACAACCTGTCCGTTCTTTACTGTTGCGATAACTCCACAGTTTGCTATGCAGGCTCTGCATGCGGTATGAACCTCATGCACCTCATCTTTCACATCAATGTGCTTTGGCTCGCACTTGGAAAGATAGCTTTTTGCATTGTCAAGACCCGTAAAAGAAATCACGGAAAGATAGTCTGTTGCAAAATTCTTTTTTTCCGTCATCATTTTCTCCTTCCCTTATCAATTCAACTGTCTGTTATTATTATAGGAATCGACAATGCAAATAACAATTTCGATTGATTATCCAATTCATTCCTAAATAGAATGAGTCGCAGTAACCCATTTCATAACCTGAAATTCTTGTTACTGCGACCCGTTATTTCCATGTAGATCGAACAATCCGAAACCAGTCGGTTGTTCATCTCCAACGCATAGCTTATATTTATTTTTATCAGATCATCCGTTATGGATATATCCATGTTCTTGGTGTCTATACCAACCGTGATACTGCCAAACGGCGTGTAGTAGAAAGTGGAATTGCGCTTGTCCCTCTCGAACAAAAGATGCGCATTTATCACGCCGCTCTTGGTTATCTCAAGTCTGTCCTCCGTAAAGGTCAGTCTGTTTTTTGTGACATCGTTGAAGCCTTCCATCGCCTCCTCGTAGAGGAGATAGTGCTTTCCGTTTTTTAAATAGTAGCTGCCTTTGGAAATGACCTCAACGGGGATATCACTGTCCGTATCTGCGGCGATATGCAGACCCCGCACTTTCACAAAAACATCTTTCTCCATCCGTATCCCCCATTAACTCTGTTCTCTGATGATCCGCTTCATCTCCACAGCCTGGTTTGTAACATGTCTGCGCATTATCTCGGTTACGGCTTCCATGTCACGGCGCTTTAACCCGTCAACTATTCCCTCGTGTTCCTCCACAAGCACAGGATAATTCTCTCTCTCCTTCAGATACTCGACTCTGTATCGAAACATCTGCTCACCGAATCCGCTCATGATGGACATAAGTCTCTTGTTGCCGGTTGCGGCGTATATGATATCGTGAAACTCCACATCGGCTCTGACCGTCTCTGCGAGGTCGTCTTTTTTCGTGCACTCCTCGAAACGCATCATCGCGGTCTCAAGCTCTTTTATCTGTGATATGGATATCTGCTCGCATGCGATCTGTACCGCCAGGTCCTCAAGCGCACGCCTTACCTGAAGTACATCCTCCATATCCTTTTCGGTCATCATAGCGACAACAGCTCCGCGCCTCGGTATAGTCTGTGCCATACCCTCCTGCTCAAGCTTTCTGATCGCCTCACGGATCGGAGTGCGGCTAACGCCGAGCTTTTCGGCGAGAGTCACTTCCATAAGTCTCTCACCCGGCTTTAATTCTCCGGTGAGGATCTGCTGCCTCAGAGTATTAAAAACCGCCTCCCGAAGCGGCATATATGTTTCGTTATTCTTATTATCTCCCATTCTATTCACCCTTAAATCTTGTAATAAACATAGTCATATTGTTATCCTGTGCAAATCCGAGCATAGTATCATAAGCCTCCCTCACAGCGGACTCATCATCGAACAAACCAAACACCGCACTTCCGCTTCCGGTAAGGAGAGCTCCCTTTGCACCTGCCTGTTTCAGCCTTTCCTTAATATCAAGGATAACCGCCTGACTCTCGGTCTTCGGCTGTTCCATCATATTGGCAAGGTTGGCACAAAGCTTTTCGAGATCATTGTCCCTGCATCCTGACACTATCGAATCTATATCCGGATGGATAGGATTTTCTATCTCATCGCAGAGCTGATACATCTTTCCGGTATTCAGTCCGAAATCAGGTTTAACAATAAGAACATGCACATTATTAAAGGACGGAATTGTTTCCATCTTCTCGCCTATTCCACCCACGCGGGCACATCCTCCCCTGATGCAGAACGGAACATCAGCACCGAGCTTTATTCCGATCGCCTCAAGTTCAGCCTCTGTCGCACCGAGTTCAAACAATTCATTTATGCCCTTAATGACTGCAGCCGCGTCGGCGCTGCCTCCTCCCATGCCTGCACCCATCGGATTTTTCTTGCGGATCTCTATACTGATCTTCTCTTTGATATCATAGGTGTCGCACATAAGTCTTGCGGCCTCGTAGGCGAGATTCCTCTCGTCATCGTCAAGCCCGTCAAAGGCTCCATCCTGAAGAGTGTAATATTCGTCCGCTTCGGCCGGTATAGTTCTGAGCACAATATTGCCCTGCACAAAATATCTGCTCTTTTTAAGAAGCCTGTTACTGTCCGGAAACAGAGCATCATCCTCAGCAGAAAACATATATTTCCTGATGACAACCTCATCCGACCAGTCAAGCTCCTGCAGTACCATGTCAATAATGTGATATCCGTCATCCCTCTTTCCTATTATATCCAGTCCGAGGTTTATCTTCGAAGTAGCCTTTATACTTATTCCGTCCATCCTTATCATTTCTCCAAAAAAGTTCAGATTGTACATGATTGTACGATAATAGATACTATTTTCAAATTTTGTATACAGAATTATGCCATGTTGAGAACAAAAAGTCAACACGAGAACAAATTATTTTAAAATATCCCATCCGGCATCCTTATCCGATACGATCAGAGGAGCTTTCTCAAAGGTGTAGCCATCCGCCGCAGCACTCCCCCGATATACGCCCTCAACGCCGGGCCAGCTTATCCCGATATTTGGATCATTCCAGGCAATTCCGCCCTCGTCCCCCGGGCAATAAAGGTCATCACACTTGTAACAGCATTCAACCATATCCGAAAGCGCCAGAAATCCATGCGCCATCCCCGCGGGAATAAGAAGCTGTCGCCTGTTGTATTCCGAGAGCCTGATCCCATGCCATCTGCCGTATGTTTTACTCTCTTTTCTGATATCTACAACCACATCGAACACTTCTCCTCTTATAACACGGACAAGCTTTGTCTGCGGATGCTGCTTTTGAAAATGAAGTCCTCTCAAAACGCCTTTTTTTGACATTGATTGATTGTCCTGTACAAACTTTATATCAATCCCGGCGTTTAACATATCCCGCTGTGAATAGGACTCGTAAAAAAATCCTCTCTCATCCTCATAAATATATGGCGTAATAATACACAGCCCCTCTATTCCGTTTACATCTTTCTCTACTGTTAAATGACCCATATGATTCACCGAACAAAATGTCTTATGGCTTAACCATAACTTTGATATAATCCTCTTTTTTATCCCTGATAAGCATCAAGCCCTCCTCCAGTTTATCAAGAGGTAATCTGTGAGTGATAAGCTTCTGCGGAGAGACCATTCCTCTCTCGATCAGGGATATTGCCAAATGCCAATCGTCGTCCTCTTTCCTTGTAAATGAGGAATTCCATGTTCCTCTGACTATAAGCTGCCTTCTAAGAATCTTCCAGTAGACGTTTTTATTAAGCGTCATATCACCGTGTGGATTTCCCACAAGACATACTCTCGCTCCGGGCGCCGCCAGATCTATCGCCATCTCAACCGTCTCACTTTTTCCGACGCACTCAAATACAACATCCACGCCGTCCTCTGCGACAAGCTCCCCTACTTTTGCGGAAACGTCCTCATTTCTGCTGTCGATAAAAAACTTCTCATTGATCCCGATCTCTTTCAACTTGTTTTTCTGAAATTCTTTATTGCCGACAACGATACTATTATTTATTCCCATTGCCTGAAGAACCATGACAAGCAAGAGCCCTATCGTCCCCGCGCCGTAGACAAGCACGTTTTCATCCGGCTTAGGAGAGAGTTTTCTGTAGGTATGTATCGCCACC
>CAJOQF010000212.1 GCA_905236295.1 uncultured Eubacterium sp.
CCTGGGTTTTGAGTCGCCGCTTGAGCGAGTCCTGAGTTTTGAGTCGCCGCTTGAGCGAGTCCTGAGTTTTGAGCCGCCGCTTGAGCGAGCCCTGGGTTTTGAGTCGCCGCTTGAACGAGTCCTGAGTTTTGAGGCAAGTATTAAGAAATAATTAAGTTGTTGAAATACAGTATTTAAAAATGTATAATAAGGAATGATAATTTCAGAAGAGGTATAGAGTTTCGCTTGCGAAACTCTATATTATTTAAAACAAGATATTTTTTGGAGGGCTATATGTCTGTTAAGTATGTATTTGTGACCGGTGGAGTTGTGTCCGGTCTGGGTAAAGGAATAACTGCGGCTTCTTTGGGTCGCCTTTTAAAGGCGCGCGGCTTTAAGGTCACGATGCAAAAGTTTGATCCGTATATAAATATCGATCCTGGTACGATGAACCCGATTCAGCACGGAGAGGTTTTCGTGACCGAGGATGGTGCGGAGACCGATCTCGATCTCGGGCATTATGAGAGATTTATAGATGAGAGCCTCTCTAAGATCTCGAATGTTACGACCGGAAAGGTTTACTGGTCTGTACTTCAAAAGGAGAGACGTGGAGATTTCGGCGGAGGCACCGTTCAGGTTATCCCTCATATCACAAATGAGATCAAGGGACGTTTTTATAGAAATTATACTTCCGATGATACCCATATCGCGATCATCGAGGTGGGCGGAACCGTCGGAGATATCGAGAGCCAGCCGTTCTTGGAGTCGATCCGTCAGTTCCAGCATGAGGTTGGACATGAGAATGCAATCCTCATTCACGTTACTCTGATTCCTTATATCAAGGCGTCAGGTGAGCTCAAGACCAAGCCGACACAGGCGAGCGTAAAAGAGCTTCAGGGAATGGGTATCCAGCCGGATATAATCGTCTGCCGTTCGGAGCTTCCGATCGACCAGAAGACAAAGGACAAGATCGCACTGTTCTGTAACGTGCCGAACAAGAACGTACTCCAGAATCTTGACGTTGAATATCTCTATGAAGCACCACTTGCAATGGAGAAAGAAAATCTTGCCAAGGTTGCATGTGAGGCGTTAAACCTTGAGTGCCCGACTCCGGATCTCGCAGACTGGACGGACATGGTTGAGGCGTTGAAGCATCCGACTCAGGAAGTTGAGATTGCACTTGTCGGCAAATACATCCAGCTTCACGACGCGTACATCTCAGTTGTCGAAGCTCTTAAACACGGCGGTATAGCAAGCCGCGCCACTGTAAATATCAAGTGGGTCGACAGTGAACTTATAAACGAAGAAAATGCTGAGGCTATCCTCGGAAATGTCAGCGGTATTCTCGTGCCGGGTGGATTCGGCGACAGAGGCATCGACGGAAAGATCATAGCTATCAATTATGCGAGAAAGAATAATGTCCCGTTTTTGGGACTCTGTCTTGGAATGCAGCTTGCGATCGTCGAGTTCGCAAGAAATGTTTGTGGACTGAATGATGCTCATTCCATCGAGCTTGACTCAAAGACACAGCATCCTGTTATCGCACTTATGCCTGAGCAGGACGGTGTTGAAGATATAGGAGGAACCCTCAGACTTGGCTCATATCCTTGTGAGCTTGACAAGTCGTCAAAGGCGTACTCGCTGTACAATGAGGAGACTATATACGAGCGTCATCGTCACCGTTATGAGGTAAACAACGATTATCGTGACACCTTAAAGAACAACGGCATGATGCTCTCAGGTATCTCGCCGGACGGACGCATAATAGAAATGATAGAGCTGCCGGATCATCCGTGGTTTATCGCGACGCAGGCTCATCCGGAATTCAAGTCTCGTCCGAATCGCCCGCATCCATTGTTTAAGGGATTTGTCGAGGCGGCAATAAAGAATAAGTAAAACGGAGAATAAGATGGATAACAATCAAAATAACAATCCAAATGAAAATCCAAACGGCTCAAACGGAGGCCCGGGAAGGAACGGGCAGACCATACTAATATTTATCTTTGCGGCAATGTTTGTGCTGTTTATAATGACATTTATCAACAACAGGCTCGGCTCAGTCACGAATCAGGAGATCTCATATTCCGAGTTCCTGCAGATGGTTGAGGATGACAAGGTAGAGAGCGTCAAGATCGAAAGCTACCAGATAGACATCACACCGAAGAGTGATAAAAAGGACAGCAATGAAACAGCAGGCGCATTTACCGATGCACTGGAGATAACATATTATGCTGCCAGAGTGCCGGATGAAGAGCTTGTTACGTTCCTCAAAGAACACAATGTAGAGATAAACGGAACCATTCCGAGCAACACATCTACCATTATTTACAATATCTTAAGCTTCATCATCCCGATTGCGATCATCTGGATCATTCTCGGATTCGCAATGAGAAGAATGGGCGGTGGAAACGGCGGAATATTCGGCGTAGGAAAATCCAATGCAAAGATGTACGTCAATAAAAAGACTGGCGTTTCATTCCGCGATGTAGCAGGTCAGGATGAGGCAAAGGAGACCCTTCAGGAGATGGTCGACTTCCTCAAGAATCCGGACAAGTACACTGATATCGGTGCAAAACTTCCGAAGGGAGCTCTCCTTGTGGGACCTCCGGGAACAGGTAAAACACTTCTCGCCAAGGCGGTTGCCGGTGAGGCGGGTGTGCCGTTCTTCTCGCTTGCGGGTTCTGATTTCGTCGAGATGTTCGTCGGAGTCGGAGCGTCACGTGTGCGTGACCTTTTCAAGGAAGCATATAAGATGGCGCCGGCTATCATCTTCATCGATGAGATCGACGCCATAGGAAAGAGCAGAGACGGACATTATTCCGGAAATGATGAGAGAGAGCAGACACTCAATCAGCTTCTCTCCGAGATGGATGGTTTCGAGACCAATACCGGACTTATCATTCTCGCGGCTACAAACCGACCGGAGATTCTTGATAAGGCGCTGCTTCGTCCGGGACGTTTTGACAGGCGTGTAATTGTTGAGAAGCCGGATCTCAAGGGTCGTCTTGAGACATTGAAGGTTCATTCAAAGGACGTCCTTATGGATGAGTCGGTCGATCTCGACGAGATAGCTCTTGCCACTTCGGGAGCTGTGGGATCGGATCTCGCAAACATGATAAATGAAGCTGCGATCAATGCAGTAAAACATAGAAGACGTTATGTAAATCAGCAGGATCTCTTTGAGGCGGTTGAGGTAGTTATCGCCGGCAAGGAGAAGAAGGATCGAATCCTCGGAAAAGAGGAGAAGAGAGTTGTCGCATTCCATGAGGTTGGACATGCTCTTGTAACTGCTCTTCAAAAGGATGCCGAGCCGGTACAAAAGATCACCATCGTTCCGAGAACCATGGGAGCGCTCGGATATGTTATGCAGGTTCCGGAGGAGGAGAAATACCTCATGACAAAGGCGGAGCTTATGGCTCGCATCACCACATTTATGGCGGGACGTGCGGCCGAGGAGATCGTCTTTGATTCGGTTACGACCGGTGCTGCAAATGATATTGAAAAGGCAACCTCTCTTGCGAGAGCCATGGTTACCCAGTACGGTATGACCGACAGATTCGGACTCATGGGTCTGGAGACAGTTGAGAGCAGATATCTTGACGGAAGGGCTTCGCTCAACTGTGGCGAGCAGACAGCATCGCTGATCGATGAGGAAGTTAAGAAGATTCTTTCCGAGGCACATGATGAGGCTAAGAAACTTCTTGAGGAGAACCGTGAAATACTCAATGAGATAGCAGAATATCTCTTTGAGCATGAGACTATCACGGGCAAAGAATTCATGAAGATCTTCCGCAGACTCAAAGGTATTCCGGAGCCGGAGGAGGACAAGGATGAGAAAAAGACAGATAAGTATGATCCGGAGCTTGTCGAAAAGGCAATCGCAGCATACACAAGATCATCCGAGTTCTCAAAACAGGCTGAGGGAAAAAGTGCGGAGATCATCAATATAGAAGATAAGGTTTCTAAAACGGACGCAGAGGAAGAGCCGTACACTGAGTCAACATCGGACGAAGAGTCAGAGGTGGACGAAGAGCCGGAGATGGACGCTGAGCCTGTCGAAGAGTTAGCGGCAGAGGAAATCTCGTACGAAGAGGAGGAGCCGTGCGCTGAGTCGACTTCAGAGGCAGAGCCGGAGGTTGACGCTGAGCCTGTCGAAGTGTCACCGGCGGAGGAAGAGCCATACGCTGAGCCGGAGCCGTACAAAGCTCCTGTCGAAGCGTCAACACAGCATCCGACCCCGGATGCTGCGTCAGGCGGAGAGACCGAAGAGGAACGCCTTGAGCGTCTTTTAAATGCAGGAAAATAGACTTATGTTTTCAATAGAAGATGAGTTAAAAAAACTGCCTGACAAACCGGGAGTTTATATCATGCATGATGCATCTGATGCGATCATTTATATTGGAAAAGCTGTAAGTCTCAAACGACGAGTGCGCCAGTATTTTCAAAAGAGTCGGAACAAAGGTCCTAAAATTGAAAAGATGGTCACACATATAGCAAGCTTCGAGTACATTATAACGGACTCGGAGCTTGAAGCATTAGTACTGGAATGTAATCTGATAAAGGAGCATCGCCCGAAGTACAACACGATGCTAAAGGATGATAAATCCTACCCTTATATCAAGGTTACGGTCGGAGAGGCGTATCCCCGTATCATGCTCTCGCGTGATATGAAAAAGGATAAGTCGAGATACTTTGGTCCCTACACAAGTTCCGACTCGGTTCGTGAGACGATAGAGCTTTTGTCAAAGCTATATAAGATAAGGACTTGCAACAGGGTACTGCCCAGAGATATCGGAAAAGAGAGGGCCTGTCTCAATTACCATATTGACAGGTGTAACGCTCCGTGCAACGGCAATGTGAGTGAGGAGGAGTACAAGGAATCCATATCTCACGCGATAGATTTTCTGGGAGGAAATTATTCCGGGGTGTTAAAGCTTGTCGAGGACAGGATGAAGGCGTACGCCGAGGAGCTGGAGTTTGAGAAGGCTGCGGAATACAGAGAACTTTTATCCCATGTAAAATCTGTTGCACAAAAACAGAAGATGGAAGACACCGGCGGGGAGGATAAGGATGTTATCGCCATGGCGGGCGGAGAAAATGAGGCGGTCGTCCAGGTATTCTTTGTGCGTGACGGCAGACTTATCGGAAGGGAGCATTTTTATCTTAAAGTTCCCGAGTCGGATGATGAATCCAACATACTGCAGGATTTTGTAAAGCAGTACTATGCCGGGACGCCGTTTATCCCGTCTCATATAATGATGCAAAAAGAGATAGAGGACAGGGAGATAGTTGAGGACTGGCTTGGCAAAAAGAGAGGTCGCCCAGTTCATATAGTTGTTCCGAAAAAAGGAGCCAAGGAAAAGCTTGTAGAGCTTGCTGCAAAAAATGCTAAGCTTGTTTTGGAACAGGACAAGGAGAGAATAAAGCGTGAGGAAGGTCGAACTATCGGAGCGCTTAAGGAGATTCAGGATATTCTCGGTCTTGATAAGCTAAAGCGAGTCGAGGCTTACGATATTTCAAATACGAGCGGCTACGAGAGTGTGGGTTCCATGATCGTTTACGAGAAGGGGAAACCGGCAAGAAGTGATTACAGAAAATTCAAGATAAAGACAGTGGTCGGTTCTGATGATTACGCGTCCATGAGAGAAGTTCTGACCAGGCGCTTTGAACATGGAAAAAGAGAGCTCGATGAGCTCTCAAACAATGGCATGGACGAGGAGCTTGGAAGGTTTGTGAAGTTCCCCGATCTTATCATGATGGACGGTGGAAGAGGCCAGGTTAATATTGCGCTTGAAGTGCTCGGAAAACTTGGTCTGAATATTCCGGTCTGCGGTATGGTCAAAGACGATCATCACAGGACGAGGGGGCTGTATTTTAATAATGTTGAACTGCCGATCGACACTTCATCTGAAGGTTTTAAGCTGATCACGAGGATTCAGGATGAAGCGCACAGATTTGCGATAGAGTATCACAGATCGCTGAGAGGCAAAGGTCAGGTTCATTCTATACTCGACGATATAAAGGGAATCGGAAAGACCAGAAGACGAGCGCTCATGAAAGCGTTTGAAAGTCTTGAGAGTATAAAAAATGCCGGTGTGGATGAGCTGGCAGAAGTTGAAGGAATGAATGCGAAAGCTGCTCAGGCAGTATATGATTTTTTCCATGTAGACCAGTCTTCTTCGAGCGTAGAGGAGACATCATCACAAGAAAGGAACTAGGCGTATGGATGAAGAAAAAGTAAGAGTAAGCGTTGAAAAAGTCAGAGAAGTGATGAAGCTTGAAAACTTCACTCCGGAGATAGATATAGTGGATCGTTATATTGAAAAACCGGATGTCAATCGTCCGGCACTCCAGCTCAACGGTTACTTTGAGCATTTTGATGCGTCTCGTGTGCAGATAATCGGAACGGTTGAATACACCTTCCTCCAGCATATGGATGTAAAAAAGAAGGAAGAAATATTTAAAGAATTTCTCTCGCTCGATATACCTTGTATTATTTTCTGCAGAGGTTTTGAGCCGATAGAGCTGTTTAAAGAGCTCGCTCTAAAGAACGGCATTCCGCTTCTCGGCACACAAAAGGAGACGTCGGCATTTTTGGCTGAGCTTATCTATATGCTTTCGTATGAACTTGCCCCGTGCGTTTCCATACACGGAGTGCTGGTTGATGTTTACGGTGAAGGCGTGCTCATCACCGGAGAGAGCGGTATCGGAAAGAGTGAGGCTGCGCTCGAGCTTATAAGGCGCGGTCACAGACTTGTAACAGATGACGTGGTTGAGATCAGAAAGATAAACGATCATCTGCTGATAGGAACATCGCCGGAAGTCACGAGGTATTTTATAGAGCTTCGGGGAATCGGCATAATAGATGTCAAAACGATGTTCGGTGTCGAGTCGGTCAAGGAGAAGCAGGAGATCGATCTTGTCATAAAACTCGAGGAATGGGAAAAAGGAAAAGAGTATGACAGGATGGGACTTGAGTCCGAGTACACCGAGATCCTGGGCAACAAGATCGTCTGCCAGTCGATCCCGGTGCGTCCGGGTCGAAACCTTGCAGTAATCTGTGAGTCGGCGTCGATCAATTACAGAACAAAGAAGATGGGATATAATGCAGCGCAGGAGCTGTACAACCGTATCCAGGCTAATTCGTTCAGAAACTAAGATCCGAAAGGAAGGATAAACAGATGGAAAGAAAGAATGCATGGAAAAAATACAGTGATGACGAGAGGACAAATGTTTTTGAGTTTGCCGAAGGCTACAGGCAGTTCATCACAAAGTGCAAGACCGAGAGGGAGTGCACCAAGGAGTTTGTGAAGAAGGCGGAGGAAAACGGATTCAAGGAGCTTGGAGAGCTGATACAAAACGGCAAAAAGCTCAAAGCCGGAGACAGGGTTTACGCTGAGAACATGGGAAAGGCTATGGCACTTTTTATAGTCGGTTCAAAGCCTATCGAGGAGGGTATGAACATCCTCGGTGCGCATATCGATTCGCCGCGCCTTGACATAAAACAGAACCCGCTTTATGAGGATTCGGACATCGCTTATCTCGACACTCACTATTACGGAGGTGTAAAGAAATATCAGTGGGTTACAATGCCGCTTGCGCTTCACGGCGTGATCATAAAAAAAGATCTCTCGTGCATCGAGATCTCTATTGGAGAGAAGGATGACGAACCGGTATTTTGTATCACAGATCTTCTGCCTCACCTTGCAGCCGATCAGATGGAAAAGAAGGCAAACAAGTTTATCAACGGCGAGGATCTGAATGTGCTCATCGGAAATATGCCTAAACCGGAGGACGGTGGAAAATCTGTCGACGGAACTCTTGTGGAGGATGAGGACAAGGCGACAAAAGATGCGGTGAAGAATAATATTCTTGCGATATTGAAGGATCAGCTCGGAATGGATGAGGAGGATTTCCTCTCGGCAGAGCTTGAGGTTGTCCCGGCGGGCCCGGCAAGGGATTGTGGATTTGACCGCAGTATGATCATGGGATACGGCCAGGATGACAGGGTGTGTGCTTATCCTTCGTTTATGGCTATGCTTGATATAGATGTTCCTGAGAATACAAGCGTCTGCCTTCTCGTGGACAAGGAGGAGATCGGCAGTGTGGGAGCAACGGGTATGCACTCCAAGTTTTTTGAAAACTGTGTTGCCGAGATGATAAATCTTACGAATGATTATTCAGAGCTCAAAGTCAGACGTGCGATGACAAATTCAATGATGCTCTCCAGTGATGTAAGCGCTGCCTTCGATCCTAATTTTGCGTCAGCGTTTGAGAAGAAAAATGCCGCACAGTTCGGAAGAGGACTCGTGTTTAACAAGTTTACCGGAGCCAGAGGAAAGAGCGGATCAAACGATGCCAATCCGGAGTACATTGCACTTCTTCGAGACGTTATGGACAAGAATAACGTTGCCTTCCAGACGGCAGAGCTTGGAAAGGTAGATCAGGGCGGCGGCGGAACCATAGCCTATATTCTTGCAAATTACGGGATGAAGGTCATAGACTCCGGAGTGGCAGTGCTCAGTATGCACGCGCCGTGGGAGATAACGAGCAAGGCTGATATTTTTGAGGCATACAAGGGCTATGTCGCATTTTTGAAGGATGCTTAAATCTTCATATCATGGATATTGAAACTCTCAATCTAAAGTGATAATATATGAATATATTTTGAATAGTTTGTTGTGAAAGGAGAAATGAAGATGAGACTTGTAACACGAAGCGATTTTGATGGCCTTGTATGTGCAATGATCTTAAAAGAGATAGGCCTTATTGATAAGATAGATTTCGTTCATCCAAAGGATGTGCAGGATGGAATCGTAGAGTTGTCTGAGAATGATATAACCACCAACCTTCCTTACGATCCGAGAGTTGGAATGTGTTTTGATCACCACGAGTCCGAGCTTGCCAGAAATGCTGACAAGGACACAAAAGACAAGTGGATCATAGATGGTGATGCAAAGTCAGCGGCCAGGGTTGTTTACAACTATTATAAAGACAAATACAATCTCGGAAGGATTTCCGAGGAGATCATGACTGCTGTTGACAAGGGTGACTCTGCCGATTTCACGTTAGCTGAGGTTAAGAATCCTAACGGATGGGTACTGATGAATTTCATTATGGATGCCCGTACCGGTCTCGGAAGATTTCACGATTTCACGATCTCGAACTACGACCTTATGATGAAGCTCATTGATTTCTGTCTTGAGCATAATATAGAGGACGTGCTTGCACTCCCTGACGTAAAGGAGAGAGTTGACCTCTATTTTGAGCAGCAGGATCTCTTCGCACAGCAGCTCAAAAGAATAGCAAAGATAGAGGGCAAATGCGCTGTCCTTGATCTTCGCAATGAAAAGACGATCTTTGCCGGCAACAGATTTTATATTTATGCGCTGTTCCCGGAGTGCACATACTCGGTACATATTGTAAACGGAAGAAACAACAATACTCCGGTTATGATAGGTAAGTCCATCTTCAACGACAACGGAAATGCAGATATCGGAGCGATCTGTCTTAAGTACGGCGGTGGCGGTCACAGAAATGCCGGCACATGCCAGCTTGAAGATGGAGAGCTGGATAAGGCGCTTCCGGATATTATAGAAGCACTGAACGTATAATTTTAGAGACTCCTTTATTTATTGACCTTCAAGAGTCGGATTTTATTATCTGACCTTTGAGGGTCATTTTTGTGCCGGCGAAAATCCTTGTTCGAAAAGCATTAGTCTATATATCTAATATGAGTTTCAATAGTAAAACATCTGTTGTAATAGTAATATGACAATTAGAAAAATGCGACAAAGATTAGAAATCAAAAGAGTTTACAGAAAAAAAATATCAATGTATAATAATGTCGATATTATTATAAAGATTGGAGGAATTATTATGGTTAAAATTACATGTGGAAAGGTAGGGCTTGTTGCTCTTGGATTCTTGGCAGGAACTGTTGGAGTTAAATTGCTCTCCAGTCGCGAGGCAAAGAAGGCGTATGCACACATCACCGCTGCTTCTATCAGAGCAAAGGATTGTGTGGTAAAGAGAGCTACGATCATTCAGGAAAATTGTGGTGATATACTCGCAGACGCAAAGAAGATAAATGCTGAGATAGCAGCAAAACAGGAAGCTGAGGCTAAGGCCGTGGAGGATGCTACTGAATAATGAAATTTTTCATAAAGCATGAGACCCCTGGGCGTATCAGGGTGGAGGTCGCTCAGACGCAGATGACTTTCGCACAGGCAGATACTCTTGAGTATTATCTTATGGAACTGGAGTTTGTCAATAAAGCGAAGGTCCATGAAAATACAAAATCCGCCATAATTGAATATAGTGGAACAAGGGATGAAATGATCCGCGCATTAAAGTATTTTAAATATGATGAGGTGATTCTTCCGGAGAGATACCTTGAGGAGTCACAGCGTGAGATCAATGCTCAGTACAGAGACAAGATCATAATGACAGTGTTTAACCGTGCGATATCTTTGCTGTATATACCGGCGCCGATACGCATGGTCATCACCTTCATCAGAGCGGCAAAATACATATACAAAGGCATCAGAAAGCTTATGCAGGGCAAGCTCGAGGTTGAAGTGTTGGATGCTACAGCGATTGCGGTTTCCATTATCAGGGGAGACTGGAAGACAGCCGGATCGGTTATGTTTATGCTGAGTATCGGAGGATTGCTTGAAGAGTGGACCCACAAGAGATCTGTGGATGACCTTGCAAAGAGCATGTCAGTAAATGTCGGCAAAGTATGGCTGGTCACTGACGGAGGAGAAGAGGTTCTTGTTCCTACATCAGATGTAAAAGTCGGGGATAAGGTTGTCGTCCGCCTGGGTGGCGTTATCCCGTTTGACGGAGTGGTATCTTCCGGAGAAGCGATGGTAAACCAGAGCTCATTCACCGGCGAAGCACAACCTGTACTCAAGGAAAAAGGCAATTCTGTATTTGCCGGCACAGTTCTTGAAGATGGCGAGATAACCATCGTTGTCAAGAAGATGATAGGCAGCAGCAGATACGACAAGATTGTGCAGATGATAGAGGATACGGAAAAACTTAAATCCGAATCCTCATCCCGTGCGGAGCATCTTGCGGATAAGCTTGTACCTATTACCTTGGGAGGAACACTTCTCACCTATCTGATTACGAGAAATGTCACCAAGGCATTGTCGGTTCTCATGGTAGATTTCTCATGTGCCTTAAAGCTTGCGATGCCTATAGCTGTGCTATCTGCGATGAGGGAATCCGGCAGGCACAATATCTCCGTAAAGGGCGGCAAGTTCCTGGAGGCGGTATCAAAGGCAGACACTATCGTCTTTGATAAGACCGGCACACTTACAAAAGCCAAGCCGAGATATGCCGGAGCGGTACTTTTCTCCGAGAGAGATGAGACAGAGATACTTCGGATCGCGGCCTGTATAGAAGAGCATTTTCCGCATTCCATGGCGAGAGCCGTTATGGATGCGGCAGCTGATCGCAATATAGACCATGATGAGATGCATACCAAAGTCGAGTACATCGTGGCGCATGGTATTGCTACCACCATCAATGGGAAGCAGACACATATCGGAAGCTATCATTATGTGTTTGAGGATGAGAAATGTGTGGTTCCGGATGACAAGAAGGAGCTTTTCGAGGGGCTTGATCCTGCGTATTCACATCTCTATCTTGCGATTGAAGGAAAGCTCGAGGCGGTGCTCTATATAAAGGATCCGCTGAGGGAAGAAGCGGCAGAAGCTGTAAAAGCATTGCGCGAGGTTGGATTTGAACACATTGTTATGATGACGGGAGATTCAGAGAGGACTGCGGCGGTGATAGCCGAAGAGGTCGGAGTCGACAAATACTACTCGGAAGTTCTTCCGGAGGACAAGGCAAGATTTGTGACCGAGCAAAAAGAACAGGGTCACAAGGTGATAATGGTTGGCGATGGAGTTAATGATTCGCCGGCACTCTCAGCGGCTGATGCCGGAATCGCGATCAGCGACGGAGCATCGATTGCCAGAGAGATTGCAGATATCACCATTGCGGCAGACAATCTCTTTGAGCTGGTTTATCTAAAGCAGCTTGCGGTTGCTCTGGATAAAAGGATAAACCATAACTATGGATTTATTGTCGCATTCAATACCACATTGATAGTGCTTGGAGTATTCGGGATAATACCGCCGACACTTTCTTCGGTATTGCATAATGCCTCGACACTCTACATAGGATTGCGCTCTACACAGAATCTTATTGAGTCCGATAATTAGTACAGCATAAAATGAGTAATAAAAAGGTCAGGCGATTAAGCCTGACCTTTGAATTTGTATTCTTAGAAATGGATGCATCCTGTGTGCTCACCGTTGATTACGTAGTAAGCAGCGCTGTCGTCGATATTTACATAAAGCTCCATGGTCTTTGCCGGAATCTCCGGATAGAGATCAGCGAACTGAGCGAGAGCGCTCGACTCAAGATCTGACTGAGCGATATCTCTTCCCATGAACTGTATGCGAGTAGAGGTTTTGGTCTTTACAGCTTTTGCAGCGGTCTTCTTTGCAGTAGAAGCAGCCTTTGCAGCAGTTTTCTTAGCTGTTGACTTTGCTTTGCTGGCTGTTTTCTTAGCAGTTTCTTTTGTCTCAGCTGCAATTTCTTTTGCAGTGTTTTTCACTTCGTTAGCGATTTCCTTTGCATCTTCAACGATGTTTTCTTTAGTAGATTTTGTTGCCATATAAAAAACTCCTTTCCAACGACATATCTCATCTCGATTATATTTTGTTTGTTTTTTCTTTTAGAAAAAATTTAGTAATAACTCCTTTGAATAGTAGCACATAAAGACCCTAAAATCAAGTTGCGTATACATAAATAGTTTATTGTTTTTTTAAACTTTTTTTGTGCATAAATGTCAGATATATTACTCCTCGTCATCGCTTACAGAATATACCTGACGTTTCCTTGCCATCTCGTCGCTTTCGAGGTATTCATCGTAGGTTGTTACCTTGTCGATGAGAGTTCCGTCGGGAAGGATCTCCATGATCCTGTTGGCGGTTGTCTGCACGATCTGATGGTCTCTTGAGGCGAAAAGTATAACACCCGGGAATTTTGTCATACCGGTGTTGAGAGCGGTGATGGCTTCCATGTCGAGGTGATCGGTAGGCTCGTCAAAGATGAGGACGTTCGCGTTTTCGATCATCATTCTTGAGAGAAGGACACGCACTTTCTCACCACCGGAGAGAACCTTCATCTTCTTGACTCCGTCTTCGCCGGCGAAGAGCATTCTGCCGAGGAAGCCACGGACGTAAGTCGCATCTTTTATCTCTGAGAACTGTGTGAGCCAGTCTACGATTATATCCTCTGTATCAAATATTGCGGTGTTGTCTTTCGGGAAGTATGACTGTGAGGTTGTCACTCCCCATTTGAAACTTCCCTCGTCCGGCTCCATCTCGCCTACGAGTATTTTGAAGAGAACGGTTTTTGCCTGCTCGTTTCCGCCGACGAAAGCGATCTTGTCATCGTGACCAACGATGAATGAAATGTTGTCGAGCACCTTTACGCCGTCGATCGTCTTTGAGATCCCTTCAACGGTGAGTACTTCGTTTCCGATCTCGCGCTCAGGCCTGAAGTCGATGTATGGATACTTTCTGCTTGAAGGTTTGATCTCGTCAAGCTCGATCTTTTCGAGAGCTCTTTTTCTCGATGTCGCCTGTTTTGATTTCGAAGCGTTTGCAGAGAAACGTGAAATGAAATCCTGGAGCTCTTTGATTTTTTCTTCTTTCTTCTTGTTTGCTTCCTTCATCTGTTTGATGAGAAGCTGGCTTGACTCGTACCAGAAATCGTAGTTTCCGGCGTAGAGCTGGATCTTTCCGTAGTCAATGTCGGCTGTGTGAGTGCAGACCTTGTTGAGGAAGTATCTGTCATGTGAAACGACGATAACTGTGTTGTCAAAGTTTATCAGGAATTCCTCGAGCCATCCGATCGCATCGAGATCCAGGTGGTTGGTCGGCTCGTCGAGAAGAAGGATATCCGGATTTCCGAAGAGTGCCTGCGCGAGCAATACCTTTACCTTTAATGCAGCGTTGAGATCGCGCATGATCGTGTAATGATCTTCCGTTGGGATCCCGAGTCCGTTTAAGAGGGTGGCAGCGTCGCTTTCTGCGTTCCATCCGTCCATCTCGGCGAACTCTGCCTCGAGCTCAGATGCGCGGATGCCGTCCTCGTCGGTGAAATCTTCCTTCATATAGATAGCGTCTTTTTCCTTCATTATCTGATAGAGACGCTCATTTCCCATGATGACAGTGTCGAGAACAGAATACTCATCGTATTTGAAGTGATCCTGCTGTAAGAATGAGAGACGCTGTCCCTGGGTGATGGCTACATCGCCGTTTGTCGGTTCGAGTTGTCCCGAGAGTATTTTTAAAAAGGTAGATTTACCGGCACCGTTTGCGCCGATAAGACCATAGCAGTTTCCCTCGGTGAATTTAATATTAACATCTTCAAAGAGTGCTTTTTTTCCTATTCTGAGTGTTACATTATTAGCGCTTATCATTGTATTTCTCCTATATATACCTACACTTGTGCAACGATATGATTATAACAAAACTTTTTGTATTTGCAAGGATGAAATTAAAAGGGTTCGCAATAAGCTTATTCTATAAGTGGTGCTTGTCGGAGGGGCTTTTCTGTAGTATACTTAAAGAGCTGTTCAAAAATACACATATTATATTATAGAAGAAAGAGATTCTGAAGATGGCAAAAGTTATTGCGGTTTGTATAAGTGAAAAAAAGGGACTTCAAAAAACACCTGTAAGTGAGGTGTCTCTGAAAAAAGAGTGGGGTATAGAGGGTGATGCCCATGCCGGCAAATGGCACAGACAGGTATCGCTTTTATCTCAG
>CAJOQF010000213.1 GCA_905236295.1 uncultured Eubacterium sp.
AGATAATCGGTGTATATATTTTACATCTTAGAACCAATTCTTGTCAAATAGGAGACATATTTTTTAGTGCGGCCGATACCAGCTTATCAACGCTGAGTCCTTCGGTTTCTACCGAAGAAACAGCCTTGTATGCAGCGGACTGAGAATATCCGAGTGCGGCAAGAACCTCGCATGCTTCCTTTCTGACAGACGCTGATTCGTCGGCTTCACCAAGTTTAGCCTCGTACACAGCCTCAAGATCGATCTTATCTTTGAGATCCACGATTATTCTCTTAGCAGTTTTAGGACCGATGCCGTTTGCCTTTGAAATTGACTTGTCATCATCTGTGATGACCGCTACCCTCAGGGCATCCGCATCCAGTTTGCCAAGTATTGACAGTGCGGCCTTGGGTCCTACACCATTCACAGTTATCAGAAGTTTGAAAGAATCAAGCGATATCTTATCGGTGAAGCCAAACAACTGCATGGCATCTTCCCTGACATTAAGATATGTATAAATCTTTACCTCCGAACCCTCTCCAGGAAGTTTCGCTGTCATATTCACCGGCATAAAAACCTCGTATCCAACGCCTCCGACATCGAGTGTTACAGAATCGATATTTTTTTCTTCTATTATTCCTCTTAAAAATGCGATCATTTTTTCTTATCCCTTAAAGTGTAAAGCACTTCCTCAAAAGCCACCCCGTCAGTGAGCGGGATTCCCATCTCAATCGATCTATTGATACATTTCTTTATAAAACGCGATGCCTTCTTGACCGACTCCAAAAAGTCAAGTCCGTTCACGGCATCCGCAGCAAGTATTGCCGCGAAAATATCCCCCGTGCCGGAGCGCGACTCTCCCACCCTGTGGGTTTTTATAAACCTGTGCTCCTTGCCGACAGCAAAACAGAGATTAGAGACAAAGCTTCCCTGAGGAATACCTGTGATAACGATCTTCTGCGGTCCGAGAGCAACCAGCTTGTCCGCCAGAGCAAACAATTCCTTGATCTTCCATCTTTCCTTGTAAGGAGTTTCGGTAAGGATGCATGCCTCGGTAAGATTCGGTGAAAGTATATCCGCATATTTTACAAGATCCTTCATCCTCTCACACATCTCGGGCGTATAAGTGTCGTAGGTCTTTCCGTAATCTCCCATTACAGGGTCTATAACAATGATATTATCCTCAGTCTTAAACTCATCAAAGAACTCTGTGACGATATCGATCTGATCCTTTGAGCCTAAAAACCCCGTGCATATTCCCGAAAACTGCAAGTCGAGCTTTCTCCACTCGTCTATATATGCCCTCATATTCTTTGTATAATCGTCAAAAAAATACGAGTCAAATCCAGTGTGATTTGAGAAGACCGCTGTCGGCAGTGATACCCCCTGCACACCCATCACAGAGATGATGGGCAATGCCACCGAGATCGAACATCTGCCAAATCCGGAAAAATCGTTTATTATCGCTATTTTCTTCTGTCTGTTGTGATCAACTTTCATTTTAATCTCCACAATTGTCGCTTCGTCCGGCAAAGCAACCACTTTCCATATCTTTTATAATAGATTTTCATCTGTGGAATAAAGATTGTAATCCTCATCTATAAAAATTGCCTCTACTCCGTCCAGTTTTTCAACAAACTTCATTCCTTCATCAAGTCCCATCGCAAATACCGTCGTTGAGAGCGCATCACCGGCAATCGACTCATCGGACAGGATTGTCACTCCATACAGCCCGTTCTGGTAAGGATAACCATCCTTTGTATTTAGAATGTGATGATAGATCCTTCCATCAAGTTCAAAATATCTCTCATAAACTCCCGATGACACTATCGACTTGTTCTTAACCGATAGAGCCAGTGAAACCTCACCATCGTAAAACGGCTTTTGTACCCCAATATTGTAGGCGGATCCGTCAGGTTTTTCACCGACGGCAAGCACGTTTCCTCCAAGATTTATCAAAGCGCTCTCAACCCCGTTTTTCAAAAGATATTCCTTCATCTTATCAGCCAGATAACCTTTGGCTATCCCGCCGAGATCTATCATTGCATCAGGGTTTTTGAGCCTTACCTCATTTCCTTCAATCTCAATATCCTTATAATTTACAGTCTTTAGAGCAGTCTTTATATCTGCATCATCCGGTATAACGCCCTCATTGTTGTCAATATCCCACAACACCGAGAGCTTACCGATCGTGATATCAAAGAGACCGTTCGACACATCTCCGTAATATATCCCCTGCCTGATCAGTTCCGCTGTGTCGTCGCTGACAGTAACACTCTCACCGTTTGCTGAATTTATCTCGGAAATCTCGCTCGTCTCTATGGTTCTTGAAATCTTCTTTTCCATCTCATCGGCGATCTCAAAGCAGCCGTCTATAAGACTACCATCTTCTGTGCCATAGAGCGTGATCGTCATCTCGGTGTCAAAATAAAACCCGTATTTTGTGACTGTTGCATTCAGATCAACCTTATCTTCAGTCCCGGAGAGACTACCGTTCTCTCCGGCTTTTGAGCAGCCGGATGCCGCCACTGTCACTAGCAGAATAATTGCCATAACAGCAAGGATACTTCTTTTTATATTCATTGTACTTACCATACTTTCCAACCCGGCAACAAATATATTATCGCAGTTTTTTCCGTTTTACGGCAACATTTTCCCTGCCTACCACAACCTCAAAAGCCGCGACAAGATGCTCTGCCGCATTAACCCTGTTATTCGCCGGGAGTCTTCTTATCAGTTTTTCCTCCTTCAGATAAAAGACAAGATCGTCAGTTCCCCTGGAATCATTTGCAATGCTTAAAACCTCGTCCTTTAGCGCATCAAATCTCTCTCTGTTTTCAAACTGCAGCCACACTTCACTCGGAAGCGAGTCAAACTTTGTGATCGCAGAACAGATAAGCTTTGAATCGGAGTCATCCCCTGCAGAAACCTTTCCCTGCACAAAGACCTTATCCCCCTCATTTATGACAGAGTTATATATATCATGCTCCTTCGGAAAGACAATAACCTCGACAGATCCGATCCTGTCTTCTATTGTAAGAAATGACATCGCCTGGTTTTTCTTGGTAAACTTTACGGTCTTGGCCTCCACGATCCCGCCTATGCATACATGCATTCCGTCTTTAAGCTTCTTCTCCTCGTTCTCGGAAGAAAAATCGCTCGAATAAGCATTGACGTTTTCGGACAGGATATCTTCATAATCATCAAGCGGATGACCGCTTATATAGATACCCATAACCTCCTTTTCCATGGCAAGGATATCCTTGTTGTCGAATTCATCCACATTTGGAAGAGTCAACTCAAGGCTGCTTTTTGTCTCTTCATCCACGACATCAAAAAGAGTCATCTGACCTTCTATCTCTTTTTTACGGGAATCGGCGACAGAATCGGCAATCTGCGCGTATACCATAAGATGCTGATGTCTGTTGCCCTCAAAGCTATCAAGTGCTCCTGCCTTTATAAAGTTTTCAATGGCACGTTTATTGATTCCCTTGCCGAGCAGTCTTTCAATAAAATCCTTAAGGCTTTTATACGCCCCTGCACGCTCCCTCTCGTTGATAATCTCTTCTATGACGCTTCTGCCGACACTCTTTATTGCCGAGAGTCCATATCTGATATTGCCATCCGAGACAGAAAAACCGCTCACACCCTCATTTACATCGGGCGGCAACAGTTTGATCCCAAGCGATCTGCAGGTCATGATATATTCAGAAACCTTGGTAGTATTATCCATAACGGAAGTCATAAGCGCCGCCATAAACTCTACCGGATAATAATATTTCAAATATGCCGTCTGATATGCAACCACGGCATAAGCCGCGGCATGGGACTTGTTAAAGGCATATTTTGCGAAGTCCGTCATCTCGTCAAAAATCTTGTTCGCGATATCCTCGGAAATCCCATTTGACACACATCCCGGAACGCCCTCTTCGGCATTTCCGTGCACAAAGTTAAATCTCTCTTTTGCCATGACATCGCCCTTCTTTTTGGACATGGCACGTCTAACGAGATCACTTCTGCCGAGTGTATATCCGGCTAGGTCTCGAACTATACTCATTACCTGCTCCTGATACACAATACACCCGTAAGTCGGAGACAGTATCGGCTCAAGCAGAGGCGTGTCGTAGGTGATATTGTCCGGATTGTTTTTTCCGCGAATATATGCCGGAATAAAGTCCATCGGCCCCGGACGATACAGCGAGATACCGGCGATAATATCCTCCATCGATCCGGGCTTTAACTCCTTCATGAAGCTTCTCATACCGGCACTTTCAAGCTGGAACACACCCTCGGTCTTTCCGGTCGAGATATATTCGTAAACATTTTTATCATCATAATCAAGCGTATTGAGATCTATGCGTTTGCCGCTTGATTTAAATATCATATCTATCGCATCTTTTATGACTGTAAGTGTGCGAAGTCCCAAAAAGTCCATCTTGAGAAGTCCAAGCTCCTCAATGGTCGTCATGGTAAACTGTGTTACCACGCTTCCGTCGGACCCCTTTGCAAGCGGAACATAATCATCCATCGGCCTGCCCGCGATCACGACTCCGGCAGCGTGCATGGAGGTATGCCTCGGAAGCCCCTCAAGCCTCATTGACATATCAAGAAGCTTTTTTATCGTATCATCAGTGTCATAAAGATTCTTTAATTCTTTGTTCTTATCAAGCGCTGCGGCTATGGTAATTCCAAGTTCATTAGGAATGCTCTTTGCAATATTGTCACAGAGCGAATACGGGAGATCCATAACTCTTCCAACGTCACGAACCACTCCCTTTGCCGCAAGCGTACCAAAGGTTATGATCTGAGTTACATTGTCAGCTCCGTACTTGTCGACAACGTATTTTATAACCTCTCCACGCCTCTCATAGCAGAAATCAATATCGATATCAGGCATGGAAACACGTTCCGGATTAAGAAATCTCTCAAAAATAAGAGAATATTTGATCGGGTCGATATCTGTAATTCCCATGGTGTATGAGACGATACTTCCGGCTGCACTTCCTCGTCCCGGACCTACCGGTATTCCATTGGTCTTTGCGTAATGGATAAAATCCCAGACAATCAGGAAATAGTCCACATACCCCATCTGCTTGATAACCGAAAGCTCATACTCAAGTCTTTCCTCATGTTCACTGTAATTATCGGGATAGCGTCTTTTCAGTCCGTCAAAGCAGAGTTCTCTAAGGTAGTCATACGCATCACGCTTATCCGGCACATCATATTTGGGAAGTTTTGACTCGTGAAAGACTATCTCGACATTACATCTGTCAGCTATCTTTTGGGTATTTTCGATAGCCTCAGGCGCATAAGGAAAAAGCGAGCTCATCTCCTCCTCGCTCTTTACATAATACTGTCCGCCTTCATAACGCATGCGATCGGTATCGGAAAGCTTCTTTCCTGTCTGAAGACATAAAAGCACATCATGTGGTTTTTCATCATCCGCGTAGGTATAGTGAATATCATTTGTTGCCACAACGTCAATACCTGTCTCTTTATGCATGCGAATTAGCGCAGTGTTTACTTTACGCTGCGCTGCAATACCCGTATCCTGCAATTCCAAAAAGAAATTGTTCTCGCCGAATGTCTCTTTATATTTTAAGGCTATCTCTTTTGCCTTATCATATTCATCTCTGAGTATCATACGGGGAATCTCACCTGCAAGACAGGCGCTCATCGCAATAAGTCCCTCGTGATACTTTTCCAACAGCTCGAAATCTACCCTTGGTTTGTAGTAATACCCCTCCACAAATGCCTTTGATACGATCTTTACCAGATTTGCATATCCCTTATTATTCTCCGCAAGCAGGATAAGATGATAATATCTGTCCTCTCCTTCACCCGGATTTCTGTCAAATCTTGATCCGGTCGCAACATACACTTCACATCCGAGAACCGGCTTAATCCCCTGCGCCTTTGCTTCCTTGTAGAAATCAATGACACCATACATAACGCCGTGGTCAGTGATGGCCGCGGCGTTCATACCAAGTTCCTTTACGCGTGAAACGTATTCTTTTATTTTGTTCGAGCCGTCCAAAAGACTGTACTCGGTATGTGTATGTAAATGTACAAAAGACATTTCTTCTCCAATCTAAAAGTTAGTATAGATATGCCCGAAATCTTTCAAATGACTATACGTTGATCTCAGCCTTTACTCCAAGCAGATCTTTATTTGCCTCAAGTACAGGCTTTACGCACTCCTTAAGGAAGACATCAACCTGTCTTGGTGCACGACCAACATATTTTTCAGGCTTCATGCTCTCATTCAACTCCTCAAGAGTAAGTCCGAAGTCCTTGTCTGCTGCAATAAGTTCCAAAAGGTTATTGTCTTTACCTTCCTGCTTAACATTTGCTCCGGCTTTCATAGAGAGTTGTCTGATCTTCTCGTGGAGTTCCTGTCTGTCTCCACCCTTCTTTACGGCATCCATCATGATGTTTTCTGTAGCCATAAACGGAAGCTCTGCCATAAGGTGCTTTGTGATAACCTTATCGTATACAACAAGTCCGTCAACGACATTGATGCAAAGGTCAAGGATACCATCGATAGTGAGGAATCCCTCAGCGATCGAGATCCTCTTGTTTGCCGAATCGTCAAGTGTTCTCTCAAACCACTGTGTCGCAGAGGTAACAGCCGGATTCAAAGCGTCGATCATCACGTATCTTGAGAGAGAAGCAATTCTCTCTGAACGCATAGGATTGCGCTTGTAAGCCATAGCAGAAGATCCTATCTGATTCTTCTCGAACGGCTCCTCAACCTCTTTAAGGTGCTGTAAAAGTCTGATATCATTTGACATCTTGTGAGCACTTGCTGCAATACCGGCAAGAATATTTGCAACTCTGGTATCAACTTTTCTTGAATATGTCTGTCCCGATACCGGATAGCATCCCTCAAATCCCATCTTCTCTGCGATCATCGGATCGATCTTGTCGATTATCTCATCATTGTCGTTGAAGAGTTCCTTGAAGCTTGCCTGAGTTCCGGTGGTTCCCTTAGAGCCAAGAAGCTTAAGCGAATCCTTCACATAATCGAGATCTGCAAGATCCATCAAAAACTCCTGAAGCCACAAAGTAGCACGCTTTCCGACAGTTGTCGGCTGAGCCGGCTGGAAATGGGTAAATCCAAGTGTCGGAAGGTTTTTGTATTTCTCAGCAAAGTCAGCAAGCTTATCTATAACATTAATAAGCTTTCTTCTGACGAGCTCGAGAGCCTCTCTCATAAGGATAATATCAGTGTTATCTCCAACGTAGCATGAAGTTGCTCCGAGGTGGATTATACCCTTTGCTTTCGGGCAGAGAAGACCGTATGCGTATACATGAGACATTACGTCATGGCGCACTTCCTTCTCACGTTTTTTAGCATCTTCAAAATTGATCTCATCCTTGTGAGCTTTGAGCTCTTCTATCTGCTCGTCTGTGATGTCGAGACCGAGCTCTTTTTCGGTCTCCGCCAAAGCGATCCACAGAAGTCTCCATGTCTTAAACTTTTTCTCCTGCGAGAAAATGTACTGCATCTCTTTACTTGCATAGCGCTCTGAAAGCGGGCTGCTGTATACATTATAATTCATTCTTCTATTCCTTTCATATCATCCATTCGACAAGCTCAATGAACAAGCCTGTCGAAGCCACTACATTAACGGTCGAATTCGCCTCTGATATCCTCCTTCGGAGGTTCAAGCGGATAATTGCCCGTAAAGCATCCGTTACATATCGGAAGACCCTCGACAAGCTGTGGAAGGCGATCCACTTTTAAGTATGCCAGAGAATCGGCTCCGATTATATCCTTTATCTCGTCAATCGAATGCTTGTAAGCGATAAGCTGCTCTCTCTCCGGGATATCCGTTCCGAAATAGCACGGCCAGAGGAAAGGCGGAGAAGAAATTCTCACATGGACTTCCGTCGCTCCTGCCTCTTTGAGCATGGTGACTATCCTGTCGGAAGTGGTTCCGCGAACTATCGAATCGTCGATCATTATGATCCTCTTGCCCGCAACAGCCTCTTTTATCGCATTTAACTTGACGCGAACAGAAGTCTCTCTGCTCGACTGCTTTGGTTTGATGAAAGTTCTTCCGACATAACTGTTTTTCATAAACGCCATACCGTAAGGTATGCCTGACTGCATGGAATAACCCAAAGCCGCTGCATTTCCGGACTCCGGAACTCCAACTACAAGATCTGCCTCAACCGGCGAATCCTCCGCAAGATACTTTCCTGCAAGGATTCTCGACTGATAAACACTCACACCGTCTATGTGACTGTCCGGTCTTGCAAAATAAATGTATTCAAATATACATCTCGCTTCTTTTTCTTTAGGAAGAACAAGTGTCATATCGGACTCTATACCCTTTTCAGGTGAGATGGTAACAACCTCACCCGGAAGCACATCTCTGATGTACTCTGCTCCAATCGTCTCAAGAGCGCAGGTCTCGGATGTGATAATATATGAATCTCCTGCTTTTCCGATACAGAGCGGCTTGAATCCAAACGGATCCCTGGCTCCGATAAGCTTCCTCGGACTGGCTACGACCAAAGCGTAAGCGCCCTGCATTTTTCCGCATGCGCGCCTTACAGCCTCCTCAACAGTGCTGGTCTTTAATCTCTCTCTGGCTATATGATAAGCGATAACCTCAGAGTCGATCGTAGTCTGGAAAATCGCTCCCGAATAAGCGAGCTCACGTCTCATATCATTGACATTTATAAGGTTTCCATTGTGAGCAAGCGCAAGTATACCCTTGACATAGTTTAATACAAGGGGCTGTGCATTCTCTCTGGTAGAGGCACCGGCAGTAGAATATCTCACATGACCTACTCCGAGATTTCCCTCGAGTTCACCTAAATTCTTCTCGTCAAAAACCTCGTTTACAAGGCCCATTCCCTTGTGGGAATTGATACCGCCTTTGGGACCGTTTGTCTTGGTAACTGCAATACCGCAACTTTCCTGACCTCTGTGCTGAAGGGCAAACAGGCCATAATAAATTGTGGAAGCTACATTCGCCTCCTCATTGAAGTTATATATTCCGAATACTCCACATTCCTCGTGGAGGCCTTCATGTATAGGGCTTAGCGATTCCATTTTTTTCTCCTACCTTATTTTTTTAGATCAATCTACGCAGACATTGAGTCCTTATTTTCCGGGCACCGAGCCTGTCGAAGTACCACTACTTTCTCACAAGCAAAGACTCTCCCGTCATTTCCTCAGGTTTTTCCATTCCCATGATATCAATCAGGGTCGGAACTATGTCCGCTAGACATCCGCCGTCTCTTAATATATAACTTTCGTCGTAATTTATCAATACAAAAGGTACAGGATTTGTCGTATGGGCAGTAAAAGGCTCTCCTGTCTGCGGATCAACTAACTGCTCTGAGTTGCCATGATCCGCACAGAGGAACATCACGCCGTCAACATCCATAAGCGCTTTATACGCTTTTCCCACACATTCATCTATCGCCTCAACTGCTGCTTTCGCCGCATCAAAAACACCTGTATGTCCGACCATATCCGGATTTGCGAAATTTATAATAATAACATCATATTTATTAGAAGAAATTGCCTCGCACAATCTGTCACAAACTTCATAAGCACTCATCTCCGGCTTTAAGTCATATGTGGCAACCTTCGGTGAATTTACAAGGATCCTTTCCTCTCCTGAATTTGGTTCCTCCACACCGCCATTAAAGAAAAATGTTACATGTGCGTATTTTTCAGTCTCTGCAATACGAGCCTGTTTAAGATCATGCGCTGCCAGATACTCGCCAAATGTATTCTTTAACTCAACCTTTTTAAAAGCGATCGTCTTGTTTGGTATGGTTACGTCATACTCGGTGAAACAAGTATAACTCAAATTCGAAGGTCTTACCCTGTCAAACTCTTTGAACTCAGGATCACAGAATATTCTGGTGATCTGTCTGGCTCTGTCGGGGCGGAAGTTAAAGAAGATGATCGCATCATTATCGCCGATCCTCTTTGTGCCCTCGCATACTATCGGCTTGATGAACTCATCTGTGACATCCTCATCATAAGAAGCCTTTACTGCAGCAAGCACATCGGTTGTCTTTACTCCTTCACCGAGTGTCAGAGCGTCAAATGCGATTTTTTCTCTCTCCCATCGCTTATCTCTGTCCATAGCATAGTATCTGCCGATGACAGTGGCAACCTCTCCGACTCCGATCTCCTTCGTCTTTGCGATCAGTTCTTCGATATATCCGTATCCGGAAGTCGGCGCTGTGTCTCTACCGTCCATAAAACAGTGAACACAGACATTTTTTACGCCCTCTCTCTTTGCCAGCTCCAAAAGCCCGTAAAGATGGGTGTTGTGCGAATGCACTCCGCCATCAGACAACAAGCCGTAAAGATGGAGTGTGCTGTCATTCTTTTTCACATGATCAATTGCTGAAAGCAACTCCTCATTTTTAAAGAATGTTCCGTCTTCTATGTCCTTGGTTATTCTGGTAAGCTCCTGATAAACTATGCGTCCGGCGCCCATATTGAGATGTCCCACCTCTGAGTTTCCCATCTGTCCCTCGGGAAGACCAACGGCAAGACCGCTGGCATTTCCCTTGACGAACGGGTATTTTTCCATGAGCATATCAATATTTGGAGTGTTGGCAGCCTTTACGGCGTTGCCCTCTACATTGTCAGACAGACCGAATCCGTCTAAGATCATAAGTACAACAGGTTTTCTCATTATGTTTTCCTCTTCTAATAATTTACTACCTTTCCGAAATCAGCCTTAAGTGAAGCTCCTCCGACCAAACCGCCATCGATGTCCGGTTTTGCAAAAAGCTCTGCGGCATTGCCGGCATTTACCGAACCGCCGTACTGTATGCGCACACTTTCAGCCGTTGCAGCATCGTAAATCTCCTTGATGCACTCGCGGATCGCGCCACATACTTCCTCAGCCTGATCACTTGTTGCAGTCTTACCGGTGCCGATTGCCCAGATTGGCTCATATGCAATGACCATATTTGCGACATCCTTTGCATCTACTCCATAGAGGTCTGACTTTATCTGAGTTCTGATAAAATCGAGGGTGATGCCCATCTCTCTCTGCTCTAAAGTCTCTCCACAGCATAGAATCGGGGTGAGTCCTGCCTCGATAGCCTTCTTAACCTTTTTGTTAAGGAGTTCATCGTCCTCCTTGAAATAGTCACGTCTTTCGGAGTGTCCGATTATTACATATTTTACTCCGGCATCAACCAGCATCTCCGCAGAAATTTCGCCCGTGTATGCGCCCTTCTCCTCAAAGTACATATTCTCAGCACCCACAGCTACATTCGTTCCTTTTACTGCTTCCACAACCGGAACGATATCTATTGCCGGCACGCAGTAAACCACGTCAACATCATCTGACTTTACCAGGTCTTTTAATTCCTCACAAAGCTTAACAGCCTGCGAAGGAGTCATATTCATTTTCCAGTTTCCGGCTACAATCTTTCTTCTGCTCATATTTTCCTCCTATACTTTACTTATCATTAGCTGCAGCAACTCCCGGAAGTTCCTTGCCTTCCAAAAACTCAAGCGAAGCTCCGCCTCCGGTAGAGATATGTGTCATCTGGTCGCCGAAACCGAGCTGGTTTACAGCTGCGGCAGAATCTCCGCCACCGATAATGGTTGTGGCATCGGTCTCAGCAAACGCCCTGGCAACGGCGATAGTTCCCTTTGCAAGGGTCGGATTCTCGAACACTCCCATAGGTCCGTTCCAGACTACGGTTTTCGCATTCTTAACCGCCTCTGCGTATGCGGCAGCTGTCTCAGTACCGATATCAAGTCCCATCATATCAGAAGGAATAGCCTCCGATCTTACATTCTCCACGTCGATAGCTCCGTCGATCGGATCAGGGAATGCTTTTGCGACAACGGTATCAGTCGGAAGAAGCATGGTCTTTCCAAGCTTTTCAGCCTTTTCAATCATCTCTTTGCAGTAATCGATCTTTTCATCATCCACAAGAGATGAACCGGTCTCATATCCCTTTGCCTTTAAGAATGTGTATGCCATTCCACCGCCGATTATAAGCGTATCGCATTTCTCAAGAAGATTTGAAATAACATTCAACTTATCTGCAACTTTTGCTCCTCCGAGGATAGCCACGAACGGACGGGTCGGGTTTTCAACAGCATTTCCGAGGAAATCGATCTCCTTTTGCATAAGATATCCGACAACGGCAGTATCAACAAGCGATGCCACGCCGACATTTGAGCAGTGTGCCCTGTGCGCTGTTCCGAATGCATCGTTTACAAACACGTCACATATTCCTGCAAGATCCTTTGAAAATTCCTCTCCGTTCTTGGTCTCCTCAGCGCGATATCTGGTGTTTTCGAGAAGAATGACATCTCCGTCTTTCATTGCCTCAACAGCAGCCTTGGCATTTGCTCCCACAACCTCATTGTCAGCGGCAAATTTTACTTCCTGACCCAAAAGTTCCGAAAGTCTCCTGGCAACAGGAGCCAATGAAAGCTCAGGCTTAGGCTCGCCCTTTGGCTTTCCGAGGTGAGAACAAAGAATAACCTTTCCACCGTCTGAAACAAGCTTCTTTATAGTAGGAAGAGCCGCAACAAGTCTGTTCTCATCTGTGATCTTTCCGTCCTTGAGCGGAACATTGAAGTCACATCTGCAGAGCACTCTCTTTCCTTTTACATTTATATCATCTACCGATTTCTTGTTTAACATATATAAAATCCTCCCATTTCAAGATAGAAAAGACCCTTTATAACAAAGGGTCTTTTAAGTTTCGTTAGTCTTTATTTATATATTTAACCATTGATTATCCTAACTCTGAGAAATATTTGATGGTGCGAACCATCTGAGAAGTATAGCTGTTCTCGTTGTCATACCATGAAACAACCTGAACCTGAGTCATGTCTGTTCCCTCGATCGGTGAAACCATTGTCTGGGTAGCATCGAAGAGTGAACCGTATCTCATGCCGATGATGTCAGAAGATACGATCTCCTCGTCATTGTATCCGTATGACTCGTTTGCAGCAGCCTTCATGGCATCGTTGATCTGCTCTTTTGTAACATTTCCCTTAACTACAGCGATAAGGATTGTAGTAGATCCTGTCGGAGTCGGTACACGCTGTGCCGAACCGATGAGCTTTCCGTTGAGCTCCGGAATAACAAGTCCGATAGCCTTTGCAGCACCTGTACTGTTAGGAACAATATTTACAGCAGCTGCGCGTGAACGGCGAAGATCACCTTTTCTCTGAGGTCCGTCAAGTGTCATCTGGTCTCCTGTATATGCGTGGATGGTGCTCATGATACCGCTCTGGATCGGAGCGAGATCATTCAATGCCTTTGCCATAGGTGCAAGGCAGTTGGTTGTGCAGCTGGCAGCAGAGATAACTGTATCGCTCGGCTTGAGCTGATCGTGGTTTACATTGTAAACGATAGTCGGAAGATCATTTCCTGCCGGAGCTGAGATAACAACTTTTCTTGCTCCTGCCTTGATGTGAGCCTCAGATTTCTCCTTTGATGTGTAGAAACCTGTACACTCTAAAACTACGTCAACCTTGAGATCTCCCCATGGAAGCTTTGAAGCATCAGACTCAGCATAGATCTTGATCTCTTTTCCATCAACAGTGATAGAATCCTCTCCTGCTTTTATCTTGTCTTTATCTTCAAATGAAACATATCTTCCCTGTGAAGAATCATATTTAAGCAAGTGTGCAAGCATTTTCGGACTCGTAAGGTCGTTTATAGCAACGATCTCATACTCTGAGTCCCCAAACATCTGTCTGAATGCAAGTCTTCCGATGCGTCCGAATCCATTAATTGCTACTCTTACTGCCATATTCTAGCCCTCCGTTACTTTTATTTAAATATTTTGAATACAAAGCCTTAACCATCGCTTTGCGCTCATAAAAGTATTTTAACATTTATAAAATATTTTTCAAGATTGTATGTACAATTTTAAAAATATTTCCTATTCGTTCACCATAAACAGGACTCCGAACGTTCCCGGGCCGGAATTTATCGCTATCGCAGGAGTGGTCTTTTTATAGATGATCTTGTCAAAATCAACATGTTTTCGCACCTCTTTTTCAATGGCACCCAATTCATCCTGATTCAGTCCCACATAGGTGATAAACGCAAGCCTCTTATCTATATTTTTCGAAAGGGTAAACGTCCTCTTAACATAGGTTTTCCTTGCTCTGTCTATATTTCCAAAGCAGATATCAACAACCTTCATACGTCCCTTTCTCATTCCGATAACAGGATGCATCATAAATGCTCTCGTGAGTTTGGAAGTTCTCTTACTGATCTGACCCGCGCGCTGGAGATACTCTAAATCCTCAACTATGAATGTTGTGCGGACCCGCGATACCATTTTTTCGAGCTCTTTTACGATGTCTTCAGCGATCATACCGCTTTGAGCCATTTTACAAGCTTCCAAAACCAAAAGGCCCTGCCCGCTTGAAAGATGTCTCGAATCAAAGACGGTTACATTGTCAAACGCCTTTGACGCTTCGACCGCAGTCGGATATCCGCTGTTTTCAACATAAGATGATACCGAAATATGGACGATATTATTTGCATAGACAAGATTCTCCGCAAAGAACTGTTCATGTTCCTCGACAGTCGGAGCACCTGTCCACGCTCTCTTACTCTTGTCAGCCATGTATGCGATAAGTCCGTCCGACTCTATATCAACGGTGTCTCTGAAATTGCCGTTTTCTATAGACACTCTGTGAGGCAGCATGGCAATACCGTATTTTTCGACAAGGTCTCTCGGAACATCGGCGACAGATTCAGTCGTTATCATGACCGGTATCTTTTTAATGCTC
>CAJOQF010000214.1 GCA_905236295.1 uncultured Eubacterium sp.
ACTGACTTTGTACCTGTAACCGCATCTCCGGCTGCATATACGCCCTCAACGCTTGTCTCGCCATTCTCGCCGGTAACTGTAATATAGTTGCCGTGATTTAGATCAAGACCGAACTCATTCGGCTCAATCGGGATGGTTGGATGCTGACCTGTCGCAAATATTACCGTATCGGCTTTAAGTGTCTCTTCGGTTCCGTCAATGATATCAAATACCATGCGTCCCTCTTCCTTTCGGAAGTTTCCGACACTCACAATAGTAACACCCGTAACATGTCCGTTTTCTCCGACAATCTCCGGGAATGATTTTGAGTTGTGAAGAACAACGCCCTCTTCCTCTGCCCAGGCTCTCTCCTCATCTGTCGCTGTCATCGCATCATAGCTCTCGAGACATGCCATGTGCACGCTCTTTGCTCCGAGTCTGAAAGCTGCTCCGGCACAATCAACCGCAACGTTACCTCCTCCGAGGATTACTACATTTTCTCCAACTTTTGCGATACCGTTTTCAAAATCCCTGAGGAAATCTGTGTTTACAAGCACTCCCTCAAGATCATTGCCCGGAACCGGAATCTTTGCTCCTTTGTGTGTACCCGGAGCGGCAAATACCGCATCAAAGCCTTCTTCCAAAAGCTTAGGCGCATTTGCAACTTCCGTACCCGTCTTTACTTCTATATCTCCCGCCTCAAGGATTGTATTTATCTCCTCATCGAGAGTCTCTCTCGGAAGTCTGTATCCCGGAATACCGTATCTGAGCTGTCCTCCAAGCTTGTCGTAGGATTCAAATACCGTAACCGAATGTCCAAGTTTTGCACTGTAGTATGCAACGGTAAGACCGGCAGGACCCGAGCCTATAACAGCAACCTTTTTGCCTGTAGCATCCTTCTTGAATGCGTTCTTCTTCCACTCTCCGTCATCATGCTCCGCCGCAAAGCGTTTTAGGTTTCGTATTGAAACCGACTCGTTCAAATATGTATGTTTACAACCGTCTTCACAGTTATGTACGCAAATATATCCAAGCGCATGCGGGAACGGTACTCTCTCTCTGACAGTTGCGTTTGCCGCTGCGTAATTGCCCTCTTTAATAAATCTTATATATCTCGGAACATCAACATGAGCCGGGCACTCGAACCTGCACGGAACAAATCCCTCTTCTCTTGTCTTGCCCTCAAGCTTATCAGCTATCTCCTGGTGCTCGCGAATTGATCCGGTCGGGCACACCTCAACACATGCTGTACAGAATCTGCAATCTGCGTCCTTGAGGCTGTCTCCGTCTATAACAACCTGCTGTCTTCCGTTCACTTTGTCAAACTTGATCGCACCGACGCCTCGCATCTCCTGACACGCACGCACACAACGTCCGCAGAGAATACAGCGGTACATCTCATGAAGAATGATCGGGTTGCTCTCATCCGCTGCAACAGTGATCGTATTTGCCTTTAACTTGCGTCCTGTATCTCCAACGTACTGGGAGATTGAAGCAAGCTGGCATTTTCCGTATTTCGGACATCCGGTACATTCAGCCGGATGTGTTTTAAACATAAAATCACATGAAAGTTTGCGGATTTCTTCGGCTGTCTCATCATGTGTGTTGACAACCATACCCTCTTTAACTTTTGTGATACAACTGGTGACGACTCCTTCCACACCTTCTACACCAACCACGCACATCCTGCAGGAACCGGTCGGTTTTAAGTCGTCGTGACTGCATAGATTCGGAATGTATATTCCGTTATCCAAGGCAGCCTGCAATATTGTCTTATCTGAATCAGCTTCTATAGCATGACCATCAATAGTCAATTTTACCTTATCTGCCATTTATCCTATCCTCTACCTTATTTATAACTGCGTCATGGGCGCCGACGCCTGCGAAAATCCGGCTCCGCTTTCTCAAAAATCACTCGCCTGTCCGTGAATCCGGCTCCACTTTCTACGACGCGAAAAACTCTTATTCAGAATCGCAGTGCTGTCACTAAAGAAGATGACTCCGAGTAAGCGATGTGATGTGTTGACTAGCAAATCATTTGACGGAACGAAAGTCAGGATCCACGCCTTACGTAGACTTTGCTTGCAAGCCAAGAGCATCGCTTTACTGCAAATGGTCTTGCAAGCCTAGTCGTAGTTAGGCGTTAGCCCGACGAAGTGAGTCAAGATTTGCGACCAACACATGGCATCGCTTACGAGAAGTGTCTCTTAACTATCGTATAACTCAGTCTGCGATTCTTGTATGCGGAGTTTTTTAGTTCTCGTCAGCGTATTCAGCAGCGCCTGTTCCGGCAAAACGTCCGGTGTTGATGCAGTATCCCATGGTGTTACCCGGGAGAAGAAACATGTATGAATCACCGAAGATTGTACATGTATCTGTTCCTGCTGCGTAAAGTCCCGGAATCGGATTCCAGTCATTGTCAAGAACCTGGCAATCCTCATCGATCTTGATTCCACCGAGAGTACCATATGCTCCAGGTCTGAAGCATGCTGCGTAGAAAGGTCCTTTCTCAATCGGCTTCATAAATTTAGCAGGCTTGTAGAAGAGTGAATCGTATGAATCGCACATATCATTGTACTCATCGACTGTCTCCATGAAGTTCTCTACGTTGATTCCGCACTTCTCTGCAAGCTCCTCAAGAGTGTCAGCCTTAACAACATCCGGATTTCCGTTTGCAATATTTGTGTCGATAGCCTCTACAAGGTCAGATACATCATCCGGATGATGAACGAAGTTTACAACGTCAACACCCTTCTTCATGTAATACTTAGCGATCTTAGAATCAATGATAGAAAAGCCCTTTGCATCTTTCTGCATGCTGATCGCATTTCCGGTAAATGTTGTATTCTGCATCTGCTCCTCGTTGATGAAACGCTTACCCTGAACGTTTACCATAAGGTTTGGCTGCATGAAACATGCCGGTATACAATCCGGGCCCGCATCTGTCTCTGGAAGGATGTACATCATCTCCATACCCATCGGTGTACCCTGAGCGCCAACAGCCTCTGCCATCTTGATTCCGTCGCCCTTAAGTCCCGGAATAGCGAAACTGAACATATTCTTCCTGAACTCGAATCCTGTACGATCCTTGATCATCTGCGGATTGTCACCTGCACCACCTGTTGCGATTACAACGGCTTTACATTTTACAACAACTTCCTCACCGTTTGCGTCAACACCCTTTGCTCCGCAAACCTTTCCGTCTTCCATAAGAATCTCGGTTGCTGGTGTCTCCATAAGGAACTCTGCACCATTCTCGATAGCATAGTCGCGCATTCCCTTGTTCATGATAGCGCCACCGTTACGACCGATTCCACCGTTTACTGCTACGATATGCCATGTCGGATGTGCCTTCGGGAAGTACTTGTATGCTCCCGCGAACTCAACTCCACATGACTCGTTAAGCCATGTTATTGTGTCTCCTGAATTCTCAAAATATTTCTTTACGAGACGTGCGTCTGTACGCCAGTGTGTATATTCAACAAACTCTTTGAAAGCGCCCTCAACAGAGATGTCAACCATCATATCAAACTGATACTTTGTCTCAAGTCCGAACGGTCCCATTCCCATGTTTGCTGCTCCACCGGATACGTTTGCTTTCTCAAATACTACTACGCTTGCGCCATCCTCTGCTGCCTGAGCTGCAGCAGCAAGTCCTGAAGGACCTGATCCGAAAACTACTACGTCGGCTGTTAATTCTTTAGCCATTTTTATTCCTCCTTATAAATATAGCGCACAGCCCAATAACTTACGAAACTGCGCGCTTTTGATACTTATTAATCTTCCGGCTCGAAATCAAATTTCTCCCAAACCGGTACGCCTGTGTATTCTTTTGTCTCCTCTACACCATCAAGTGCTCTGATAGCACCTGAAGCGAGAGCCTCCATCTCGAAGTCTCCTCCGTAGACGATGAATTTGCCGATCCATCCGGCATACTTCTTGACATTTGCGATGAACTGCTCATCATTTGAAACGCCACCTGTCATAACGATCGCATCAACCTGTCCCTCAAGTACGCAAGCATATGATCCTATGTATTTGGCAAGCTGATAAGCAAACCAGTCGTAAACGAGTGATGCCCACTTATCACCCTTGGCGATCATGTCTTTGATCTTTAACATGTCGTCTGTTCCCATGAGTGAAATAAGTCCGCCGGTCTTTGATACCTTCTCCTTCATCTGAGCCTCAGTATATTTGCCTGAGAAGCACATCTTGATGACCGGGAGAAGCGGTACATATCCTGAGCGGTTAGGTGCCGCAGGTCCGTCACCGTTAAGTACATCGTTTGCATCAACAATTCTGCCCTTTTTCTGAGCTGTTATTGAGAGACCGCCTCCAACGTGGCATACCACAAAGTTGCAGTCCTCATATTTCTTGCCGAGCTCGTCAGCCGCGCGCATTGCAACCTCTTTCTGGTTTAATACATGCACATGTGACTCTCTGTGGATTCCTTTTATTCCACATACTCTTGCAACATCATCAAACTCGTCAACATCCGGCGGATTTACAAGGTATGCCGGCTTGCCGGTCTGCTCTGCAAATGCACCGATGATCTGTGCGCCGAGAATTGCAGGATGCTCCATAAGTCTGCCTGATGAGCAGTCCTCCAAAATTTTGTCGTTAACCGGGAAGATTCCGCCCGGTGTGCTGACCAAGCCGCCTGAATATGCTGCGAACGCATCCATATCGGCTATATCTATGTTGTTGTTTTTTAATTCCTCAAGTATAGTCTCAACACGATATGGCTTCTGCTCAGACACTCTTGCGAAAGTCTTGAGTTTATCCGGATCATGCTGAACATTTGCCTTGAAAAGTCTCTCTTCTCCATCAAAAACTGCAAGTTTTGTGGATGTAGATCCGGGGCTTAATGTAAAAATTTTGTGTCCCATCTTATTCTCCTTATTTATATACCTATGATTGTTTTTCGACAGGCTCAGCAAACCATGACACTGAGCCTGCGAAGCGTTTGTTTTATGAAGCTGAAATAATTAACATTGCGATATCGCCTACGATCTCATCTACAGATGATCCTCTTGAGCTGTCCGCAACCGGCTTGTTAAATCCGCAGAGTGTATGTCCGTAGCCTTTGCCCTTTGCAAAGAGCTGAACCATCTTGATTCCTATGTTTGCCGCTGAAAGATCCGGGAAAATGAGGATGTTTGCTTTTCCGGCAACTTCACTTTCTCTCTTAACCTTCTTTGCTGCGACTTCCGGTTTAACTGCTGTATCGAGCTGGAACTCGCCGTCTACCTTGAGGTCAGGGCGTATCTTTCTTGTGATCTCTATAGCCTCTTTGATTCGGTCAACCGATGCTGCCGATCCACTTCCGTCTGTAGAGAAGCTAAGGAAAGCGCATCTCGGTTCCCAACCCATGAGCGCTTTGACATTATCGCAGGTTGAGATTGCTATTCCTGAGAGATCCTCAGCTGAAGGTTCCGGGATAAGTCCACAGTCAGCCAACACAAGACGGTCTCCTTCCGGACCCTCGAATCCCGGGATCTCAGTAAGTGCGAAAATAGATGCCTTGTCGACTCCATCCTGCATTCCAATACACTGTGCTGCTGCGATAAGAACATCACCGGTAGTATTTACGTGTCCGCAGAATGTACAGTCAACATAGCCTGCTGCCTCAAGGATCATTGCATAGTACATAGGATCCTTGCTCATCTTGCGGCGTGAACCTTTCTCAGAGAGAACAAGCTTCTCATAGCTCATATATTTGGCAATGACTTCTTCCATCTTTGCCTCGTCTGTTGTATCGAATATCTCCATACCGTCTGTCGAAACACCGACACGGTCTGCTGTCTCTTTTATAACTGCCGGATCGTTTACGAGTACCGGAGTGCCGATTCCTTTGTCAAGAACAATGCGGGCTGCCTGAAGGGTCTTGTCTGCATCACACTCCGGCATTGCCACGCGCTTCGGATTCTTTTTAGCTTTTTCGATCAATTCTTCAATCAGTGTCATTTTTATAAATCCTCCTGATTTATCTTTGTAATCCGATGCCCGCATAAAATGCGGGCATCAGTCTGTAATTATCTGTAAATGTAATCTCCTGCCTGATATCTTGGCGGAATTACCGGAATCTGGATGAATGACTCATACTGTCCTCCGGTGTAAATAATCTGATTTCCATGGTTATCTGTATCCCATGCAAGCGGCTCGAACCATCCCTCGCGGATGTAACGTCCCGCGATCTGTACTCTGAGTCTCTCTCCCTTGTGATATACGCGGGCTGTCGGAACGATCTCGATGTCTACAGGCACGATCTCGCCCGGCTCTACATAGAGATCTCTCTTGTGAGCCATAACCGGTGTTACCATTGTGTCGCCAACCTTGAAAGACTCTTCCTCGGAAATCTCTCTTCTAGAGATACGGCACTTGCCCCATGCGCCCGGATGTGGCTCATTTAAGGTGTACCATGGTATCCATTTTCCATCAGCATCAGCTTTCTGGATGTTTACGAACATATCCATGTTGTTGTAGCTCTCTGCAGCAACATAGAGGTGGAGATACATATATCCTGTGATCTCGATATCTTCATCAAATACGATATCGAACTCAGCCTCTCCTGTATTTCCGTCATATTTTACAGAAGCCTCGTTCTTAACCGGCTCCCAATGCATTGTAAGGTTGTTGTTGTCAGATGCATCGAGATAAAGCTTCTTGTACTCTGTTCTCTTGAGCGGCCACTCATTCTCTGCGCGATGTGACTGATAATCGCAATCATAAGCGTCCATGATATCGAGTCTAACTCTCGGAGTCATCTCCCAGCCATTGTGGATGCCCTTAAGATAACGATCATAGAAACGCTTGAGATCCTCAAGGTTCTCCGGTGTGTATGTATCCGGCCACTCGAAATCACGATGTGCACGGAGCCATTTTCTCTTAGAACGGCATTTTCTGAATGCGTTCATTGATCCTCTCAAATGGAAGTGAGAGAAACCTGCTGTCTGATATACGGCACACTTAACCTTAGAGAAGTCCGGTCTCTTGTCCTCCCAGTAAGCATCCATATACGGATGGAGGATAGCCATATCTACCTGTGAATCAACTCCGCCAGGTCCTGTTACCTGTGCTGAAATAAACTTGTTAAATGAAAGCGCCGGTACACCGCCCTCGTAGAACGACTCACGATAAAGGTCTGTCGTTGACTCCCAAGGAGCGATACACTCAAGATGCGGCGGCTGCATAGAAGCGATACCCCACTGATGCATAGCAACACCGGAGTTACCTGTCATTCCGACTTTTCCGTTACACCACCACTGAGAAGCAAGCCACTCAACGAAATCATATCCGTCTTCGCGGTCCTGATGTGTGAACATATGAACATTGCCCTCAGAATGTCCTGCTCCACGTACATCAACATTGGCTACTGCGTAACCCTGATAGCACCAATAGAGCGGATCTGAAGACTCAAACTTTGCGAGACGGCTAACTGTCTGTGGCGGAACACCCATGATCTGCCACTCACTCATACCATCTCCGGGTCTCTTTCCGAACCAAGACCATGAAACGATTGCCGGATACTCTTTTGAAGTATCTGCCGGACGGAAGATATCACAGTAGATTGTGCATCCGTCTCTCATGACAACCGGTACGTCCTGATCGCACATTACTCCCGGAGCTGCCTCGTAAGTTCTCTGGTTAAACGGCGGGCAGAATCCCTGTCCCATACGAGCCATAGGATCGTCTGACTCCGCAAGATCTACGGACGGATCAACCGAGGTAGGCTTTCTTGCAACCATGTAGATAGCCTCAATCTCTTCGCCCTGGAAAGTTTCTTTTATAGCAAAACGCTTGCGCGCATTAATCTCATCGTCATGATCTGATTTTGCAACTGTATCCGGCTGCTCTGGCGGGTCGATATAGTATGCGCCCTCCGGAAGCTCTGAAGTAGAGCCCTGTCCCGGTGCCTTCTGTGCCGGTGCTGCCTGTGCAGGAGCTGCAGCTTTCTCTGCCGGTGCTGCCTCAGCAGTCGGTGCTGCGCCGCCTGATACTGAAGCTGTGGAAGCATCTGCCTCGTCATAGCTTTCATCCAGGCACTCTTCAACTACGAATTTTGTTGCCTCAAAGAATGTTGCCTGTCTTCTGAACTCCATAAACGGAATCTCTGTGTCAAACTCATCCTCGAGGAAGGTTGTGATCTGTGTGATCTGTGTTGACTTTGCGCCGAGATCGTCGGTGAAATTTGTGCTTCCGCTTAATGCAGATGCATCTTTACCGAATACGCCTGCTGAGCGCTCGATCAACTTTTCAAGAACTTCTTTACTTATACCCATGATTTTAGTCCTTTCTTTTTTTATTTTTATTTATACGCAGTGTGGGAGCTACGGCGGAAAATCCGCCGTAACCAACCCGTCTGCGTTTTTCGCAGTATTAAATTATTTTGCTGCCTTCTCAGCGTTGATAGCTGCGATCAACTCCGGTACTACCGCAAAGAGATCGCCTACGATTCCGTAGTCAGCAACCTCAAAGATCGGAGCGTCTGCATTGTCATTTACGGCAATGATAAGCTCTGAATCCTGCATACCGGCTTTGTGCTGGATAGCACCTGAGATACCGAGAGCAACGTAGATCTTCGGATGAACAGTCTTTCCTGTCTGTCCTACCTGATGATCAGCTGAAAGCCATCCCTCATCTATGGCAACACGTGAGCCGCCGAGTACGCCGCCACCGAAAGCTTCGATAAGCTGCTCTGCAAGCTCGATACCCTTCTTTGTATCTTTGCTGATACCGTTTCCTACTGAAACAATGATCTCTGCACCTACAAGGTCAACGATCTTTCTTGTCTCTTTAACGATATCTACAACCTTTGTTCTAAGGTCTGAAGACTCAAGTTTAACTTCATACTTCTCGATCTCGCATGCATCAGCCTTTGCCTGATCGAAAGCTGCCTTCTTCATAACACCCGGACGTACTGTACTCATGCACGGTCTGAATCTCGGGCAGATGATCGTAGCCATAAGGTGTCCGCCGAATGCAGGACGTGTCATCTTGAGGTTTACATCGCTCTCATCGAACTTTGTATTATCAACATCAACTGTAGAAGCCTCGCGAAGGAAGTTCTTATATGTCTCCATGTCGATATCAAGATGTGTACAGTCAGCTGTAAGACCTGTGTGAAGTCTGGCTGCACAACGCGGACCGAGGTCACGACCGATATTTGTAGCACCGATCAAAAATACCTCCGGCTTCTTCTCCATAACTACATCAGCGATAACCTTTGTGTATGCGTCTGTTGTGTATGTCTTGAGCGCAGGATCATCACAAACGATAACCTTGTCTGCGCCGTATCCGCCGAGCTCTTTAGCGATTCCTTCTACATTGTCTCCGAGAAGAAGTCCAACAAGCTTTGAACCTCTCTGGTCAGCAAGTTTTCTACCCTCGCTGATAAGCTCGAAATCTGTATTCATGAGCTTGCCTTCACGCTGCTCGCAGAATACCCATATATCCTTAAATTCTTCTATTTTTGAACTATCGTAAGCCACTTTCTACACCTCCTATATAACATGTTTCTTAGCAAGCTTAGCCGCAAGTGATCCGGCTGCTTCCTTTGCTGAGCCTTCTATCATCTCTACCTGACCCTTCTGAGGCGGTGTGAATGATTTGAAGATGTTTGTCGGTGAACCCTTAAGTCCGATCGTATCAGGATCGATAAGCGGCTCATCCTTAAGTGTCTCATAGTCATAAACCTCGATCGGCTTGTCGAAGCAATCGATGATTCCACGAACTGTCATGTATCTAGGCTCATTGAGCTCTTTTACACATGTTACGAGGCAAGGTCTCTGTGCCTCAACAACAAAGTATCCATCCTCAAGGAGACGGTTTACAACGAGCTTGTCGTTCTCTACCTTGATCTCTCCTTCGTATGTAACCTGTGGAAGATTGAGTTTTTCAGCGATCTGCGGACCAACCTGAGCGGTATCTCCGTCGATAGCCTGTCTTCCGCAGAAGATGATGTCATCTTTGCCGATGCCTGCATGCTGAAGAGCACCTGCTATAATCTGTGATGTAGCATAAGTATCAGATCCACCGAACTCTCTTCCTGAGATGAGGATTCCGTCATCTGCTCCCATAGCGATAAGCTCCTGAAGCATTGACTTTGCCGGCGGCGGTCCCATTGTTACTACTGTAACTCTGGCATCCTTATTAGCGTCCTTTAACTGTAATGCAGCCTCAACCGCATTCATATCATCCGGATTTACGATAGTTGCCATTGATGCACGATCAAGTGTACCGTTCTCATTTACTGCAACCTTTCCTGATGTATCCGGAACCTGTTTTACACATACGAAAATTCTCATTGTGAATTTACACTCCTTCCTGACTTTTGAATTAGTGGAGCAATGCTCCGGAAATTACCATCTGCTGTACCTGGCTTGATCCCTCGTAGATGCTCATGATTCTGGCATCACGGAAGAGTCTCTCAACCTTGTAATCCTTGATGTATCCATAACCACCAAAGATCTGAACTGCCTTAGAGGCAACACGGTTAACCATCTCAGAAGCATAGTACTTAGCCATTGAGCAGCTAATATGTACATCTTTGTCGCCTCTGTCCATAGCCATTGCAGTGGTGTAGAGGAGTGTTCTTGCAGCCTCAACCTCTGTAGCCATATCAGCTATCATGAATGAGATTGCCTGATTCTTGCAGATCGGTCTGCCAAACTGCTTTCTCTCTTTAGAGTAACGGATAGCTTCCTCAAGTGCTCCCTGAGCAAGTCCTACTGCCTGAGCAGCAACACCAACTCTACCACCGTTAAGAGTCTTTAACGCTGTCTGGAATCCCTTGTGAAGAGGTCCGAGAAGCATGTTCTTCGGTACTCTTACATTGTCAAGGCTGACATCACTTGTAGGATATCCGTTGATACCCATCTTCATCTCCGGCTTACCTGTTGATACTCCCGGAAGGTTCATGTCAACGATAAACATTGAGATACCCTTGCTTCCCTTCTGGGTGTGATCTGTTCTTGCGTATACTACGCAGTAATCTGCGAACGGTGCACCGGAAATGAAGCACTTACGTCCGTTGAGTACGAAGTAATCTCCGTCCTCGTCTGCTCTTGTGAGTGTACCGCCGGCATCTGAACCTGCGCCCGGCTCTGTAAGAGCGAACATCATGTGCTTCTTACCGGCTGCGATATCCGGGAGAAGCATCTTCTTCTGCTCCTCTGTACCGCAGTAAAGAAGCGGGCCTGCACCGAGTGAGTTCGGTGTGTTTGCATATATAGCGCCAACCGGCATAACGCGAGCGAACTCCTCGTTCATAAGAGCATAAGCGAGTGTATCGCTGCCCTGTCCGCCGTACTCCTGCGGAATCTTGATACCGGTAAAGCCGTATTTTGCCATCTTAGCAAAAAGTTCTTCGTCGAATGCACCCTCGCGATCCATCTTTTCCTGAATCTCGGTCGTGAATTCTGTCTCCGCGAAATTGCGGAAATTCTTTCTCATCAGTTCATACTTTTCTGAAAGAACCATTTCTGTCCTCCTTCTTGTTTACAATAAATCTTTAAATGTTTCTACCGCTGTTCTGCACTGTGCATAATCTGTCATCTGTCTGTCAACCTCGATGTTTAAGCAGGGGATACCTGCCGCATCGGCCGCTTTTTTGATAAGCGGATAATCAAACTCCTCCGGATCACAGAATTTTGTCATTACTACGACGATGCCGGCTGCTTTATGAGCCTTTGCCTCGTCAATGATCATTTCAATTCTGTGTTTTGTCTCATCATAGAGAAGTGTATCGTCATCCATGTTACAGAATTTTGCAACAAGTCTATCCATCGGTGTGCCTGCGTCCGGTGAGTCAGATTTGTACTGTCTGCTCTCGGCACAGACATCATCACATACTATCTGCAAGCCGTTGTCATCAAACACATCGAGAAGTCCCTTTGCATCGGCAAGGATACCCGATGTCATGATGCGAATCTTTGCAGTGCCCGGCTCTGAAGCCTTGAGCGTTTCGATAAGCTCTTTTACAAGCTCCGTGTGATCTTCTTTGAGCATAAAGGTCGCACTCTTGAAGATGTCGCTTCTCTGGTGGTTGTTAACCTCCGGATGATCGGCGAGTACTTCCGCCACCTCACGCATCACCTTGTTGTGCTCATTGTATATTGCAATTGAGTCTGCAAGCTTGTTCTCATCGAAACTTAAGCCTGTCGCCTCCGATACATCCTTTATAACTCTCTCATATCCTGCTCTTGTGAAGTCATGACCGAAGTCCGGCTTTCTGTTCTGCGGATATGTCATAGGGACAAATTTGATGTCCGGCACTGAAACCTTCCAATTCTGTCCGATAACCTTAAGGCTGTCGCACAAGCTCGGGATGACTATAGCACTGGCGCCATCATAGGCTCCTCTAAGTCCAAGCTCGTGTATACTCTGCAGTACGCTGCAGATAAATGCCGGAAAATACTTCTTCGCTTCGGAGATCGGGAAGTCGCCTCCCCATACACCAAACGGAACGGCGCCCATTGAATGTATGATCTCCTCAGGTGTGTAGTATGTTACGAGAACAATTTTCTTGCCCTCTTTTAAGTATTTTTCTTTCTGTGCCTTCGGATTTGATGCAACCTCATGAAAGCACTCTAATAATTCGTTTAAACTCTTACTCATGCTTTATTCGCCTCCATGATCTCTGTTAATCCCTGTACACGTGTGTCATACTGCGCCTCTGAGAAGTTTCTCGGATCTGCCTGATCTCCGTCGAACGAAGTAACAGGTATATTGCATTCCTCTCCGATCTGTCTGCTCATCTCATACATGAATCCACTCCAAAGCTTGCAGCTTCTGTTGGTGTGTACAAGAAGACCTTCAACGCTGTTGTCCTTGGCAAGTTTCACACGCTTGTCTCTGGCGTGCTCAAGGTTTATAGCGTTCGGTACGTTGCAGTATGCTTTGCACATGCCATCGAAATCATCATAGATAAAACCGAAAGCGTCTGCATAAATAGTAGTTACCATGTTGATGTTTCTGTCCTTGAGACCGGTTGATGTTGCGCGAAGGTATGGCCAGCAGGCTATTCCCTCGAACATAATTCTGTACTTTTCCTCTACGCGGTAAGTACTCTTACCCTGCTCATGATTTTCAACATACTCTTTATATAGAAGCTCCATTGCCTCAGCAGCTTCTTTTTTACCTCTGGCTGTGACCATAACGGCCATATGATTAAGCAAATCAAAACCGTTAAACGGTGACGGGGTGTAACGAGCCATCGCTGTAGCCTTGAGCCAGGCTCTTGATGATCTGCCCGAGTACTCCATTACCTCTTTGTATTTTTCATCAGACCATTTATTTCCGGTGATCTTTTCGAGTTTGTGGATTGCATCCCAGAACTGCGCTCTGACATATGCAAGCTCTGCGTCCGAAACCTCATAATCCGGGTTAAACGGAATATCTATCATGATCATCGGAATGTCGAGCTCTCTTGCGAGGTTCTCATACCATTTGATCATGCAGTTGCAGATGTTGTTGCAGCAAAGCACGTAATCCGGCTGTGGCATCTCCTGCTCAGGAGCTTCTTTAATCTTTGCGTAAGCGAGCGAGATTCTTGCATATGCGCAGATATCAACTGAATATCCGTCTGCCTCACTAACTTCGCACATGCGCTGTCCGCCGCCTCTTGCTGCGATTCCTGCTGCCTGATTCTCAGGATAAACAACATTGAGTCCCAAGGTCTCCGGAATCTCCACCGGAAAATTACTTGAGATCCATCCTACAAGCTCTCCTCTTGCTTTCGCAGCAATTGCATCATCATATGCTGCTTTAGCAATAGCATTTAATTTATATTTTGCTGAGTTGGGATCCGGCGGAGTCCGTTTCTTCTTTACTTCTTCTGCCATAATTATTCCCCTCCTTATATTTTAGTAATATATATTCGCATCATTACTACCTTAATGACATATGATCTGCGCACATCCGAGCAGTGCACCCATTTGCTCTGCCACAATTAAACGCCGTCATTTTAATTTGTCATATCCGTAGCAAGCTGCGCCTATAGCACCGAAAAGCTGTGATTTTTCTGAAAATTTTATTTCACAACCAAGATTTTTTTCAAGAGCGGAACGCACGCCTTCATTTTGGGCTACGCCTCCACTCATGCATACACTTGGAACAATCGGTATTCTCTTTACAAGCGATGCGGTCCTTGAAGCAACCGAATCGCAGATACCCGCGATAATGTCCGGAAGGGGAGTTCCGTTTGCAAGCTGACTGATAACCTCGCTCTCCGCAAACACCGTACAGGTGCTCGAAATCTGTGCCGGCGCAGTAGCCTGCTTATATATAGAAGAAATATCCGCTATATCTATCTGTAGTACGTTCGCCATAACATCCAGAAACCTTCCGGTTCCGGCTGCACACTTATCGTTCATAAGGAACTCTTTCATCCTGCCCTCGTCATTAAGAGAAATGACCTTGGCGTCCTGACCTCCTATATCGATTATGGTGTGCACATCATCAAAAAAAAACTTTGTGCCGAACGCATGGCAGGTAAGTTCGCTGACATTATAATCAGCATCCTCGACTCTGTTTCGTCCGTATCCGGTGGCAACGACCGTATCAATATCGTCAGCGGCTACGCCTGCCTTTTCAATCGCCTCTTTCCTTGCACTCATCGGGCCGTCTGTTCCGATACCGCCAATATACAGCGCCTCGGAAACAATATCTTTGCCGTCTTTTAACACCACGCACTTGGATGTTGTTGACCCGATGTCTATTCCTAATGTAAGCATAGAATTATACCCCTTTGGAGAATTATTTCTCGTAGTCGCTCGGACCTGACTCGTAAAGAACACCGTCTGCGATCATCTTGTCCACATCGGCATCTGAATATCCGATTGACTTGAGGATCTCACGGCTGTTCTCTCCGATAAGCGGAGCTCTGTCTGTAGGCAACTCGCCCTCTGACTCAAAACGAACAGGCGTGTGTGTTACCTGTCTCTTTGCTCCGTTTGAGCACTCAACCTCGTAGAATGCTCCAATCGCTTTTGCCTGCGGATCATCCATGATCTCCTTCCAGCTATAGCAAAGGCTGTGCGGGATATCATTGGTTTTGAGGTTGTCCATAAACTCATCAACAGAAAGCTTGATCACACTTTCTTCGATCTCTCTTATGAACTCTTCTCTGTGTCCGTTGAGCATGTTAACCTGCGGGAAGAATCTCTCATCCCCGATAAGATCCTCTCTGCCGATTGATTTAACGAATGCTTCGTACTTGTCATTATACGCAGGAGCAGAACACTGAACGAGTCTTCCCTCCTTTGTCTCATATGATGAGTTGAACGGATTCTTGTCCTCGTACTTTGTGATCGGGTAATCCAATGTGAATGATCCCTCATACTGTGTACTCTGCATCATAACTGACTGGTTGAAGATAGCTGTCTCATAGAGACTGGCTGTTACAAGGTCTCCCTCGCCTGTCTTCTCTCTGGTGTAAAGAGCTGTCATGATACCTGCAGCGAGAACAAGTCCGGTGTTGTTATCTCCGAGTCCTGCCGACCAGGTGCAACTCTGACCTCTTCTTCTCATATTCTCTGCGTAACCGCCCCTTGCGTAGAACGCCGTGAAATCGAATCCCGGCAAGTCCTTATCCGGACCGGTCTTACCATATCCTAAAATCATGGAATAAACTAGACGCGGGTATTTTTCCTTAAGAGTATCATAATCAAGTCCCGCACGCTGGAGTGCTGCCAATCTCCAGTTTGTTATAAGAACGTCTGTTGTTTCTAACAACTTAAGCAATGCAGCTTTGCCTTCTGGTGTCTTAGTGTTGACCGAAAGACCTTTTTTACATCCATTTAAGTATTCCCAAGATGTGTTCTCAAGTACGCTGAACGGTCTACCTTCCTGCTCGTTCATGTAGCGGATAGGATCGCCTTTCTCAGGCTCAACTATGATAACTTCCGCACCATGATCTGCAAGAAATCTGCCGGTCGCAGCTGCTGCAACAAAGTTTGCGAGCTGTACTACGCGTACTCCTTCTAGCATTTTTCTCATGCCATTGCCTCCTTGTTTTATTTGTCATTTTAATTACTGTACGGAAACTATTATAACACGCAGAATATAGAATTACATCAAAAAAATTATGAAAAAAAGGGCTAAACATTCTTAGCCCTTTCAACAATTTTGACAAATTATAATGCCGTTTTTTATGCAATTTTCACAAAACTCTAACTGCTACGCTGTCTGAGCCGTTTTCGGCTTTCTGATCAGCATCGCAAATACTGCTGCTATCACGCAGAGAACGATTACAACGAGAAGAACAGACACATATGAGCCTGTAGCCCGCTGAATTGCATCAGCTATCTTGGTTCCGAACGAAGCGATAAGCAGGTTCATAACCATGATAGAGAAGTTCGTCGGATAGTTCTCCGTTCCGTAGAATTTGTTTACGAACGAAGACTGGCTAGGTGTAACTCCACCGTATCCGAGTCCCGTAATTATGTAAGAGATATAAAGTACAACTACGCTGTGTGTGTTGAGCGCAACAATGATGCTTGCTACTGCTATTATAAACAATGCGCATGTCAGAAGAAGTGTCGGCTTGTATCCAACCTTGTCAAAGAGTGCTCCGAAGATGATTCTTCCGATACCGTTGAAGATTGAGATAAGTCCAACTACTGTTGCAACACTTCCGGCAGAGAGATCCGGCACAGCCTCAACTGCGATCGGTCTTCCGAGGAAGAGTACGGCAAGTCCTGCAACTGATACGAGGATTGCCCAGAGGAACATAAACCAGAACGATGCCTTCTTTACCATCTGTCCTGTTGTCACTTCCTCATAAGGAGCCGAAGTCTCCTTGCCACCTCTTTGAACGACCGGCACTTTGTAATCCGGTCCCGGCTTTGCCGTAAAGATTCCGGTAAGCGCCAGCACTACCGCACATATGATTCCGAGAACGAGGAAGCATGAATTCCAGCTGAAGCCCTCGCCTGAGTTTGTGGAGTCAACAACTGCGGCATAGATTTTTCCAATGACGAACGATCCGATACCAAATCCCATAAGCTGGATTCCTGAAATGAATCCCTGCTTGTCCGGGAACCACTTAGATACAGAACTGAGGACTGCATTGTATGCGAATCCTGCTCCGAGTCCACCGCAAGCTCCGAATCCGATATAGATAGCTGCAATAGATGTAGCTGTTGATGCTATACCAAATCCTGCAAGAAGCAATACTGCGGAAATCCACATCTCATATCTGACCTTTATCTTTTTCTGGAGCATTCCTCCAAACATACTTCCAAGACAGAAGAACACCATAACAATAGTTGATGTCCATGTGAGCGCTGACTCATCCCAAGGCCCGTTGTTTGCTGATGAAAGTGGACCTGAGAGTACTGACCATGCATAAATAAGGCCAGCAAAAAGCAACGCGATCACGCCCGAGATCGCATAGACCCAACGATTTAATCCCTTATTCATTTGTATGTCCCCTCCTTATGATGCCAAAAACTCGTTGATCTGATTTACAAGCTCATCCGGATTGAGACCATGTACCATTGCTGCCTCTTCAATTGTCTCCATCTGTGAAGACGGACATCCGAGACAGTGCATTCCGATTCCCAAAAGGATCGGAGACACATCTTTTTCCATCATTAAAAGTTCTCCGATTCTAGTATTCTTTTCAACCATATTCTTTTCCTCCTTATACCATATAAATTAAACAAGTGTTTCAAGTATAGTACGAGACTTCCCCAAAAGTCAACCAGAAATGTATTTAATTTGATACAATTTTGCCCTGTTCGTTCAAACTAACGTCCGTTTATAAACGCTAATTTTTCGCTTAAACTCTTGCTTTTTTCATTTTTTTGTTATAAGATATGCAAACATTCAAGTAAAAACAAATATTCAAAGGAGGACAAACCAATGGCATTCGTAATTTCTGACGCATGTGTTAGCTGTGGAGCTTGTGAGGGAGCTTGCCCGGTAGGAGCTATTTCAGGTGGAGATACACAGTACAACATCGACGCCGATGCTTGCATCGATTGTGGTTCTTGTGAGGGTGCATGCCCGACAGGCGCTATCTCAGCAGAATAATTATTAGCAATAAATAAAAGCAGTCGTAGTTTTACGGCTGCTTTTTTCGTTCCAGATTTGCAAATTTTGTATATTGCGGAAGCCATGCCAACTTGTCCGTACCGATCGGGCCGTTTCTTTGTTTCGCCACGATTATCTCCGCAACATTCTTTTCTTCCGTATCCTCGTGATAATAATCATCCCTGTAAATGAACATAACCACATCGGCATCCTGCTCGATGGCTCCGGACTCACGAAGATCCGAAAGCATAGGTCTGTGATCCGGGCGCTGTTCCACCGCTCGCGAAAGCTGCGAAAGCGCCACAACCGGAACATTCAGCTCCCTGGCAAGCGCCTTTAGGGAACGTGAGATCTCTGAAATCTCCTGCTGTCTTGACTCCGAACGTCCGCTGCCGCTCATAAGCTGCAGGTAATCAATGATTATGATCTGAAGATCATGCTCAAGCTTGTATTTTCGGCATTTTGAGCGAAGTTCCGACACCGAAATACCGGGCGTGTCATCTATTATAAGCTGGGACTGCGCTATCCTCTGCGCTCCCTCCGAAAGATTTTCCCAGTCTGCCTCGCTCATATTTCCGTTTCGTATACTCTGGGCATCCACTCGCGACTCCAAGGCAAACAGTCTGTTAACCAGCTGCTCTTTTGACATCTCGAGCGAAAATACCGCAACAGCGCGATTGTCATGAAACGCGATGTGTTGGGCTATATTTAAGACAAACGCCGTTTTTCCCATTGACGGACGGGCCGCCACAAGGATGAGATCGGATGGCTGAAGCCCCGATAATCTAAAATCGAGGTCGGCAAACCCCGTGGGGATCCCGGTGATATTGCTGTCGCTTTTTGAAACGCGGTCGATTCTCTCAAGCGCGTTTATTACAACATCCTTTATAGGCACATACTCGGAAATTCCGCGGTTTGAGATGACATCAAACACTGCCTTTTCCGTCTCATCAAGAATATCATCCACCTCTTCGGTTGCGGCATAGCACTTGTTTGCTATATCCTCGTTGAGTCGTATTATCTTGCGAAGAATTGCCTTGTCACGAACGATTTTGGCATAAAATCTGATGTTTGCGGAAGTCGGAACGGTTGCAATTGCGTTTCCGATAAACTGCAGACTCGCCACCTCCTCCGGCACATCCTTCTTTTTGAGGCGTTCGGAAAGGGTGACGATATCCACTGCCTTACCCTCATTATTCAGTTCTACCATCGCCTCAAAGACAACCCCATACTGCTTCCTGTAGAAATCTTCCGCAGTCAGCATCTCCGATGCGACAAGTATTGCATCCTTGTCCATAAGCATGGAGCCAAGCACAGAACTTTCTGCCTCCTCGCTGTATGGCATCGTCCTCTTTTTCAGTATTTCATCCATAAAAACAACTATTCCTCGGTAACCTTAACTCTGAGTGTGCCGGTGACCTTGGGATGAAGCTTTACTGTAACCTCATGCACCCCAAAGGTCTTTATCGGCTCATCGATGACCATTTTTTTCTTGTCGAGCTCAA
>CAJOQF010000215.1 GCA_905236295.1 uncultured Eubacterium sp.
ACGACAAATCCAACAAGTATTTCAGTTATAAAGGGAAGAACAAGCTCGGAGCTTGCAAACCTTAAGGTGTATGCAAATGTAACCGGGGGAAATAAATGTGAGCTTGCAGCAACACTTGGCACGTCTGCCGGATCCGGAACGACGACTACTACTGCAGGCAATACCTATTATCTTTCGTCCAATTCAAGCAATGTTGTGCTGACGGGATCAAATATGACGGTTACGGGTTCGGGAACAGTGACGTTGAGTATGAATTCGATGACCTATGGTATAGGTATATCTTCTGTTGAACCGTGGATAAAGGATTGTACGATAACTCTTCCCCAGACGGATTATCTCTACACCGGAAGTCCGATAAAACCTTCACCGATAACGGTTACACTTGCCGGAATCACTCTTGTGGAGGGAACAGATTATGTGGTGGATTATACCGACTGTACCGACGGTGGCAAAGCTACTATTACTATAGAAGGAAGAAATGATTTTGCTCTGGAGAATGCTGACAATATAACTAACAAAAAAGCTTATATAGAAAAGACAGCCAATTTCAATATTGTCAGAAGGAATATTTCCGACACTAACATCAACCTCGAGTACACTACAGTAAATTACGAGGAAGGCAAAAAATATGAGCCAAAGGTCTATATTCACTGGCCTACTGAGCTTGGAAAATATCTTGTTGAGAAGACAGATTACGAGGTTTCCTACGAGGATAATGACAAGGTCGGAACAGCGAAGGTTATAATCAAAGGATTGGTTTCATATCAGGGAACGGTCACAAAGACTTTTACTATAACGGGAACTGATATTTCGAAAGCTACAGTTTCAGCCATACCTGACCAGCTCTACACAGGATCGGAGATCAAACCTTCGGTAACTGTAAAGCTCGAAGATAAGACTTTGACTGAGGGTACGGATTATAACCTGACATATTCAAACAATAAAAATGTAGGAAACAATGCAACGGTTACAGTGACCGGAGCAGGAAATTATTCGGGAAAGACCACAGCAACATTCAGGATTACAAAAGCAAAACTTTCGGAGGCGACTATAACTCCTTTGGAAGATCAGGCTTATAAAGGCGGAATTGCAGTGGAGCCGGATCCGGTTATAACCTTAAACGGGTCAAAACTTGTAAAGGGTACTGATTACACATTGTCATATTCAAACAATTATCAGATGACATCCGTTTCGGGTTCTCCGGCAACAGTTAAGATCACCGGAAAGAACAATGTTGAGGGTGAAGCAACACTTAATTTCAACATCGTCTGCACCCACAACTGGTATCTCTCAAGCAGCACTCCGGCGACTGTGTTTTCCAGCGGAGAAAACGTATATACCTGTTCACTCTGCGGAGAGACAAAAACGGAGACCATCCCAAAACTGGATCCGGATCTGACGTGCCATTACAAGACCATCATAAAGAAGGGGTCTTACAGTAATCTTACTTTTTCGGATATCGCAGAGGGGGACGAAGTGGTAAGTGTCAAGTCCTCGAACTCATCCGTTATCAATCCGAATGAACGCGAGAACGGAACTTACAGGCTATACGGAAACAAGATCGGCAAGGCAAATATTGTCGTGAAATTGGCGAGTGGATATACGCACAAACATCTTATATATGTAACTAAGGATGGAAAACTTGCCACTACATCCGTAAAGCTTAACAAGACCAAGAAGACCATAAAAGTCGGAAAGAGTTTTAAGCTTAAAGCTACGGTGAAGCCGGCTGAAACTACCGACAGTCTTACATTTACATCTTCTAATACAAAGATTGCAAAAGTAGGAAAGACATCCGGCAAGGTGACAGGCAAGAAAGCAGGCACCTGCAAGATAAAAGCAAAGAGCGGTAAGAAGACCGCAACGTGCGTTGTAACGGTTAAATAATTTTAGCTTATACAATCCCGGGGAACACAAGAGTTCCCGGGATTTTTTCTGAATTATTTTTTAATTCTTTTATCTTTCTGTTTACAAATAATTTTTATCGTGCTAATATTAAACCGTTCGGTCGATGGTAGTTTTTGACTGATAACTAATTATTCAAAAAAAGGAGACGAAGAGAAATGGCAAAAGAAGTAGTAATTGCAAGTGCTTGTCGTACAGCAATCGGTAAGATGGGTGGACAGTTTGCTAACACACCTGCAGTAGAGCTCGGATCAGTTGTTATCAAAGAGGCTGTTAAGAGAGCTGGCATCAAGCCGGAGCAGGTAGATGAGGTTATGATGGGATGCGTTATCCAGGCTAGTCTTGGACAGAACCCGGCTCGTCAGGCTTCTATCAACGCTGGTATTCCGGAGGATGTTCCGGCATTCACTCTCAATGTTGTCTGCGGTTCAGGTCTTAAGTGCGTGAACGAAGCAGCTAACATGATCATGGCAGGCCAGGCAGACATCGTTGTTGCCGGTGGTATGGAGAACATGTCACAGGGACCTTACGCTTTAAAGAAAGCTCGTTTCGGATATAGAATGAACAACTCTACAGTTATTGACTGTATGGTAAATGATGCACTTTGGGATGCATTCAACAACTATCACATGATGATCACTGCTGAGAACATAAACGATCAGTGGAAGCTCACAAGAGAAGAGCTCGATGAGTTCGCTGCTAAGTCACAGCAGAAGGCTATCGCAGCACAGGAGAACGGCGCGTTTGATGATGAGATCGTTCCTGTATCTGTAAAGGTTAAGAAAGATATCGTTGAGATCACAAAGGATGAGGGACCGCGTGCAGGTACTACTGTTGAGACTCTTTCTAAGCTTAAATGCTGCTCTGGTAAAGAGGGCGGACTTGTTACAGCTGGTAACGCATCTGGTATCAATGATGGTGCTGCAGCAGTTGTTGTTATGTCAGCTGAGAAGGCTAAAGAGCTTGGCGTTAAGCCGCTTGCTAAGTTCGTAGCAGGTGCTCTTGGCGGATGCGATCCTAAGATCATGGGTATCGGACCTGTTCCGGCTACAAAGAAAGCTATGAAGATCGCTGGTATCGACGACATCAACGCATTCGATGTTATCGAGGCTAACGAGGCATTTGCTTCACAGTCTGTAGCTGTTCAGAAAGAGCTCGGATTCAAGGACGAGGTTCTCAACCCGAACGGTGGTGCTATCGCACTCGGACATCCGGTTGGAGCTTCAGGATGCCGTATCCTTGTTACTCTTCTCTATGATCTTCAGCACAATCCGGATGCTAAGCTTGGTCTTGCTACACTTTGCATCGGTGGTGGAATGGGCTGCGCAACAATCGTTGAGAAGTGCTAATCAAACCTAATTTGTAATTTTTGAAAAGCGAGGAGCAATCCTTCTCGCTTTTCATTTTTGACACGATTGTTATAAAATTAACAATCTTGCATTTTACATCTAAGCAGGAGGAAAAAAGAATGAAAGTTGGAGTTATTGGAGCCGGCACAATGGGATCCGGCATTGCTCAGACATTTGCACAGACTGACGGATATGAAGTATTCTTGTGTGACATCAATGATGAGTTTGCGGCTAACGGAAAGAAAAAGATAGCTAAGGGATTTGAGAAACGTGTCGCTAAAGGTAAGATGGAGCAGGCTGACGCAGACGCTATACTTGCAAAGATCACCACAGGCACAAAGGAAATCTGCAAAGACTGCGATTTGATAGTTGAGGCAGCTATCGAGAATCTTGAGATAAAGCAGCAGACTTTCAAGGAGCTGCAGGATATTTGTAAGAAGGATGCCATCTTCGCTACAAATACATCGTCTCTTTCAATAACAGCTATAGCACAGGGATTGGACAGACCGCTTATCGGTATGCACTTCTTCAATCCGGCACCTGTAATGAAGCTTATCGAGGTTATCGCCGGACTCAACACACCGGCAGATCTTGTTGAGAAGATCAAGAAGATCTCAGAGAATATCGGTAAGACTCCGGTACAGGTTGAGGAAGCAGCAGGATTCGTTGTTAACAGAATCCTTGTTCCTATGATAAACGAGGCAGTTGGTATCTACGCTGACGGAGTTGCATCTGTTGAGGGTATCGATACTGCTATGAAACTCGGTGCAAATCATCCGATGGGACCGCTCGCACTTGGTGATCTTATCGGACTTGACGTATGCCTTGCAATTATGGAAGTTCTCTACAATGAGTTTGGAGATCCGAAGTACAGACCGCATCCACTTCTTCGCAAGATGGTTCGCGGAGGCAAGCTTGGTATGAAGACAGGCGTAGGTTTCTACGATTATAGTAAATAAAACATTAACGGAGGTACAATAATGGATTTCGCATTATCAGAAAAGCACGAAATGGCGAGAACACTCTTCAGAGAGTTCGCCGAGACTGAGGTTAAGCCGCTCGCTCAGGAAGTTGACGAGGAGGAGCGTTTCCCGGTAGAGACAGTTGAGAAGATGGCTAAGGCCGGATTCCTCGGAATTCCGATTCCGAAGGAGTATGGCGGACAGGGTTGTGATATCCTCACATACGCTATGTGCGTAGAGGAGCTCTCAAAAGTCTGCGGTACTACAGGCGTTATAGTTTCAGCACACACATCTCTTTGCTGTGACCCGATCCTTACATTCGGTACAGAAGAGCAGAAGAAGAAATATTTACCGGATCTCGCATCAGGAAAGAAACTCGGTGCTTTCGGTCTTACAGAGCCGGGCGCCGGTACAGATGCTCAGGGACAGCAGACAAAGGCTGTTCTCGATGGAGATGAGTGGGTACTTAACGGATCTAAGTGCTTTATCACAAACGGAAGCTACGCTGACGTTTATATCGTAATCGCTGTTACAGGCAAGGTTGAGAAGCGCGGTAAGATGATGAAAGAGATCTCAGCTTTCATCGTTGAGAAGGGAACACCTGGATTCACATTCGGTACAAAAGAGAAGAAGATGGGTATCCGCGGATCAGCTACTTACGAGCTTATTTTCCAGGATTGCCGTATCCCGAAGGATGCACTTCTCGGACAGAAGGGCAAGGGATTCAACATCGCTATGCACACCCTCGATGGTGGACGTATCGGTATCGCTGCTCAGGCACTCGGACTTGGCGAGGGAGCTCTCGAGACAACGATCAATTACGTTAAAGAGAGAAAGCAGTTCGGCAGAACTATCGGACAGTTCCAGAATACTCAGTTCCAGCTTGCTGACATGTCTACAAAGATGCAGGCAGCACAGCTCATGGTTTACAGAGCAGCATTTGCTAAGGATACCAAGAAAGAATATGGCTTCGAGGCAGCACAGGCTAAGCTTTATGCAGCTGAGGCAGCTATGGAAGTTACCACAAAGGCTGTACAGCTTCACGGTGGATACGGATACATCAGAGAGTATGATGTTGAGCGCATGATGCGTGATGCAAAGATCACAGAGATTTACGAGGGAACTTCAGAGGTTCAGCGTATGGTTATCTCTGCAAATATATTGAGATAATTTAAGGAGGAATAGACGTGAAAGTAGTAGTATGTATAAAGCAGGTGCCGGATACAGCAGGCGGAGTTGAGTTCAATCCGGACGGTACCTTAAACAGAGCTGCGATGCTTGCAATCATGAACCCTGATGACAAGGCAGGACTTGAGGCAGCACTCAGACTTAAGGATCAGTATGGTGCAGAGGTTACAGTTGTAACAATGGGACTTCCGAAGGCTTCTGCAGTATTAAAAGAAGCACTTGCTATGGGCGCAGACAAGGCTATCCTTGTTACAGACCGCGTTCTCGGTGGTGCAGATACATGGGCAACATCAACAACACTTGCAGGTGCACTCAGAAACCTCGACTATGATATCGTTATCACAGGTCGTCAGGCTATCGACGGTGATACAGCTCAGGTTGGTCCGCAGATAGCAGAGCACCTTGGACTTCCTGTAATCTCTTATACACAGGAGCTTAAGGTTGAGGGAGATTCAGTTGTTGTTAAGCGTCAGTTTGACGACAGATACCATATGCTCAAGGCAAAGATGCCTGTACTTTGTACAGCACTTGCAGAGCTCAATGATCCTCGTTATATGACACCGGGCGGAATCTTCGATGCATGTGATCCGGACAACGGAAAGATAACTACATGGGGCAGAGCAGACCTTAAGGACATCGATGATTCAAACCTCGGATTAAATGGTTCACCTACAAAGATCGCAAGAGCATCCGATAAGGTAAGAAAGGGTGCAGGCGAGAAGGTAGTACCGGATACTGCTGAAGAGTGCGTATCTTACATAATGGATAAACTTCTTACAAAGCATGTTATCTAATAACGAAATAACGAAAGGATGAATATATAATGGGTGCAATGACAAATGAACAGATCGCGCAGTACAAAGACGTATTCGTTTTTGCACAGCAGGTCGATGGAGAATTAAGCGGTATCGCTTTAGAACTTACGAGTGAGGCTACAAGACTTGCAGCTAATCTCGATAATGCAAAGGTTAAGGCCGTTCTTGTCGGTGACAATGTAAAGGGTCTTGCTGATCAGCTTGCAGAGTATGGTGCAGATGAGGTTATCGTAGTTGAGGATCCGATCCTCAAAGAGTACATGACAGAGCCTTACACACATGCTCTCGCATCAGTGATCAATGAGTTTAAGCCGGAGATCATGCTCGTTGGAGCTACAGCTATCGGTCGTGACCTTGGTCCTTGTGTATCAGCCAGAGTAGCAACAGGTCTTACTGCTGACTGTACAATGCTTGAGATCGGTGACTTCCCGCTTAATCCTATGCCGGGCAGAGAGCAGAAGCACAAACAGCTTCTTATGACTCGTCCTGCTTTCGGTGGAAACACTATCGCTACTATCGCTTGCCCGGACAACCGTCCGCAGATGGCAACAGTACGTCCCGGTGTTATGCAGAGAATTGAGCCAAAGAAGGGTGCTAAGGCAAACGTAGTAGAGTTCAAGGTAGACTTCAAGAAAGACAACAAGTACGTAGAGATCCTCGAGGTTGTTAAGAACGTATCTGACGTTGTTGATATCATGGATGCAAAGATCCTTGTATCCGGTGGTCGTGGCGTTGGTTCACCGGAGAACTTCGCTATCCTTGATGATCTTGCAGCAGCGATCGGTGGAACAGTATCATGCTCTCGTGCCGTTGTTGATTCAGGCTGGAAGCCGAAAGATCTTCAGGTTGGACAGACAGGAAAGACTGTACGTCCGAACGTATACTTTGCAATCGGTATCTCAGGTGCTATCCAGCACGTTGCAGGTATGGAGGAGTCTGACATCATCATCGCTATCAACAAGGATGAGGATGCTCCGATCTTCGACGTAGCTGACTACGGTGTTGTAGGTGACCTCAACAAGGTTGTACCGCTTCTTACTGAGGCTATCAAGGCAGAAGTTGCTAAGAAGCAGTAATATATACAGTAAATAAAGTAAATGATGCATTGAGTAAAGAGCTGTCCGCTTTTTGGGCAGCTCTTTTATCGTGGTGCTTGAAAATCATAGCTTTTTTTAGTAAAATAATAATAATTATACGAAAAATCTGCGAAGTTTGAATCTGTTGTTTGATTTGTCAGATTCATACGGAGATTTAGAACGGAGAGTCAATGGCTGCGATAACAGTAAATGCCGGGTGGCCGGTTGTAAAAAAAGGTGAAAAACTCACCCAGATATATATGGTTCAAAGCGGAGAGGTGTCAATGCAGATAGGCCTTGGAGAGGCGAAGCTTGGCAAGAATTCCATAATAGGGATCATGACGGAAGAGTGGTTTTTATGCAACTACAATGCGTTGACAGATGTGGTTCTCGTTCCGATAGCATGTCGTACTCCGCAGGAGATAAAGAGACTGTTGGCTTCCAAGTCCAACTATCGCGCAGCTTTTCTCAACGCTGCTGTGGCGCAAAGACATCAGGTTCTGACAGTCTATTTCAATATTCACAAGCAGACAAAGGACTTTTGCGATATGATAAATCGTCTCTATGACTCGTATCAGACCTATTGTCTTAAGACGGGGCTTGACGAGCAGCCGTTCCAGAAAATGGCTTCGCTTGAGCCCTTCGAATTAAAACACAGGGCAGAGGACTGGGAGGTTGCCAATTCCAACGCCATCATCTCAAAACATCTCACCGATTACCTGCGTTTTATGCAGCAGGACGACGCGTTGTGTGTCGCCGCCATTATGGAGGCGGGGCGTCAGCAGCGTCGTGTCATTCAGGGCTGTGATGAGATGACAACATATCTGAACACCAACAAAGATATGCTGCTCTCGGACAATAACAATGACCTGTTCTATCTCTTTTTCGAGCTGGCGGTCAGGGCTTCGAGAAACAATCTTGATATCTCGACGCTCACGGCTTCTCTTGATGAGATGTGTACATATATAAAATCCAGCGGTCTTTACGACCCGTCTCTTGTAAAAACAAGACTTTCCCAGTATGAGGGATATGACTTTTCAAATGCGGCGGGAGGTTCGTTCAACACAGAGATCGATATTGCAAACGAGGATTGTGTCACACATATTCTCACCTTTGCAGGATATGATCTCGTTGAGATGCAGGAGATCAAAAACGATATCGAAACGTACAAGGCGCTTCCGGATCGCATGTCCACCGAGTCCGATGTCTACAGCTTAAGACGCAGGATCACAGCTAAGTTCTACGAGATTTACGAAAAGGTATTTTTCAATACGTTCGTCCCGGGACTTGAGATCACTCCCATAATCAAGATGTTTTTGAACTTCGGATTTATGGATGTTGAGCTAGCCGGAAAAGAACACAGTTACGAGCTTTTGGATCTCACTTCAAAGCTGGATATGTTTTCCTCTGAGAATGTATATACGATATACGCCTGGCTTAAGGCGATCTTAGAAGGGCGCAAAGAACCGTCAAAGAATGAATTTGATCTCGACTATTTTGAAAATCTCTTAGACCGCCGAAAGAGCGGAGACCTTACAATGGAACAGGTCGAAGAGTACAAGACAAAGCAGGATGAAAAGGTCAGATTTGAGATCCAGAATCTTTTCCAGTCGGGAAATAAGATCACGTACGGAAGAGTCACAACCTTCTTCCCGATACTATGCGGTGAAGAGATGTACAACACAGCGTTAAAGATGGCTGTCAAGGCTCAGGATATAGCGGATTCGTTCAGATATATCCGAGATATTGATTATTCACTCTTCTTTAGGGATGTCCAGTTCGCTGGAAACGGACTCGGACTTATGGAGAATGAGAGAATGCAGCAGGAGATCCTGCCCGATGTCATTCTTATGCCGATCGTCGGAACGAAGGCGAATATGTGGCAGGAGATTGCCGGAAAGAGATCCAACACTCCGGGCAGATACGTATTCCCGATATTTACCGGCATGGAGTTAAACGAGCTGATGGTTGAGACCTGCGGAAGATTCAGATGGGAGCTCTGCAGACGAATCCAGGGTGTCCACTGGAACGACATCCGTGACAAGTCGCTTACTGCCGAGTACTGCGACTACCTGCAGTTTTACCGCAAGAACCGTGAACTTTCCGCTGAGGGAAAAGAAAAGATCAAGACCACTTTGCAGCAGTGCAGAAACAGCTACCGCGAGGTGTTCGTAAAGGATTACATAAACTGGATAAAGTTCGAGGCAGTCGGAAGCTTCCGTATCAACAAGGTTTCACGTGGGATTCTTACAAGGTACTGCCCGTTCCCGGCAAAGATCAGAGCAGAACTGAAATCAAATCCGGTTTACCAGAATGCATTCAACAAACTTGAGATTGGACAGCAGCAGAGTATCAAGCGATACACCACACTTTACAACAAGTTTGAGGAGCTTGGAGGCACTATAACAGAGCAAATGAAAGAGAATCTTCTTTACTACGAAATGTAGACAAGGAGATACTAGATATGGTACAATCTATTTATAACAGAAATGGAGGACAAAGACTATGGCGATAAAATCACTTGATGAATTAAATATATTACACATCGACGTGCTTAGAGAAATCGGAAACATAGGATCAGGTAATGCGGCAACGGCTCTTGCGACCATGCTTGGCAAGAAAGTTGATATCGATATTCCGGATATCAAGCTTCTGTATTACAATGATGTCGCAGAAGTGCTCGGTGGAGCGGATATGCGCGCCATGAGTATGACAGTCGGTCTCGAAGAAGACTTAAACGGACTTATGCTCCAGATTGTAAGCTCAGGATTTGCCAGCAATCTTGTGAACACCTTCTATCCAAAGGAGATCAATTCTCTGGATGACATTGATGAGATGGATCTTTCCGTTATGCAGGAGATGTCAAACATCACTACCGCAGCCTATATCAATGCGATCGCTGCCATGACTAAGTCATTCATCAATATCACACCTCCATCTGTAGGCGTTTATACGATCGGAGATATATTAAACAACGCTCAGCATCAGCTCGATTCAGGAGCAGGTGACAAGGTACTCTATATCGATGAGAGTCTTGTTATAGAGAATACCGAGATCCGCACGGCGATGATCATGATCTTAAAGATTGAATCTCTCAACAAACTGTTGGATCTTCTCAAAATAGTATAGTCAATGTTCGACCCGGGTCGTTAAGATCCGGGTCTTTTTGCGCCTCTTTTATGCCTTGCGCAGATACTGTAGTTTGTGTTAAAGTAGATAGAGTATGCGAAATACACGGGAAGGAGGTGCGCAAATGTCAGATCAGGATCAGATTACAAATGAGATCGATGAACATATTGTACCGGACAGACCTGACTATGAGGCTGAGCTTATTGCGATCATAAAGAGTGATGCGTCGATAGAAGAGTTGAGAGAGAGGCTTGATGATTATCATGAGAATGATATCGCGGACATTCTCGACGACTTAAGTGTTGAAGAACGTAAAAAACTCTTAAATGTGCTCGGTGTAGAGCGTGCTTCCGAAGTCTTTGCATATATTGATGAGGATGTCGGTAAGTACATTGACGAGATTTCATCTGACAAGGTCGCTGACATCTTGGAGTCCATGGATGCCGATGAGGCTTTGGACATCCTCGAAGAACTCGAAGATGACAAGAGACATGAGATCGAGGAACTTCTCGATGAGGACTCAAAGCGCGACATTGATATGATCGATTCGTATGATGACGATATGATCGGTAGTCGCATGACGACAAACTTTGTCGCCATCCCGAAGAATCTCAGCATCCGTCAGGCCATGAAGTCGCTTATAGCACAGGCGGCAGACAATGACAACATTACAACCATCTACGTTATAGAAAATGACGGTACGTTTTACGGGGCTATAGATCTTAAGGATCTTATAATCGCCAGAGAATATGACGACCTTGAGGATCTTATCTCCACATCATATCCTTATGTCTATGCCGAAGAGTCCATCGACGAGACTTTGGAAGAGTTGAAGGATTACTCGGAGGATTCGATTCCGGTACTTGATAACGACAAAAAGATTCTTGGAGTCATCACATCCCAGGACATCATCGAAGTTGTCGATGAAGAGATGGGTGAGGACTATGCAAGACTTGCCGGTTTGATCGCGGAGGAAGATTTAAAGGAACCGATCACAAAGAGTATGAAAAAGAGACTTCCCTGGCTACTCACACTTCTTGTTTTGGGAATCATAGTATCTTCAGTGACGGGACTTTTTGAACATGTAATGGCGGAGCTTACGGTTATAGTCGCTTTCCAGACATTGATCCTGGATATGTCCGGAAATGTCGGTACACAGTCGCTGGCTGTCACCATACGTGTGCTTATGGACGAGGAACTGTCAGTTAGCAAAAAGCTCGGATTTATTTTAAAAGAGATGAGAGTGGGATTCTTTAACGGATTGATACTCGGATCGATAGCATTTGCAGGAGTCGGCATATATATTTACGCGTTCAGGGGATATCCGATAGATTTCGCGTTTGTCACATCTGCATGTATAGGAGGTGCGCTTCTTATTGCTATGGTGATATCTAGTTTGGTGGGCACATTGGTTCCGATGTTCTTCCACAAGATAAAGGTTGATCCGGCAGTCGCATCAGGACCGCTTATCACCACAGTAAACGATCTGGTGGCGGTTGTCACATACTACGGACTCGCATGGCTGTTGCTGCTCAATGTGTTGAACATGACGGGTTGACATGATAAAATAATAATATCCACACCCTCGTTTTTCGGGGAATCAGAGAATAAAAGGATGGTACGAGATGGCAAAAAATAATGTAATACCGTTTAAGACGGACAATAAACAGTTGGATGAGCTCCTTGGCAATTTCGCGAAGGATCAGACAGATGAAAATTTAAAGAAAATACTTGCAGTGCTGGGAAATACGGCAGTGCTTGTACCGGCTGTATTTCCGGACGGAACAGATCCGGAGATATTAGAGCAGATAAAGAAGGGAACATTAAAACAGCTTCCGCCGGAAGTAAAACCGTTGCCTACATTTTTAAAGACACCGGATGAACTCAAATATTTCGGGGTATACACGGATAATGGAAAGCTTCCTAAAGAAAACGTGTTCCCGGTCATCATGAATATGCATTTCCTTGAGGCGTGCCGCATGGCTGACAATCTCAAGATGGATGGCATTGTCATAAATCCGTATGATCAGAATGTCACCTTTAAAAAGAAAGCGCTCGATGCGTTTGCAGCACAGGCAAAACAGGCGAGAGCTGCCGCTGAGGCAAAGAAAAACGGTGGGGCAGTAAAGCTTGATATGACACCGGACCAGTTCCATGATGTCACTAGAAAGAATATCGAGCTTCGACTCTTCCCGCAGTTTATCTTTGAGAGGGGTATAGAGTACATCGATGATATCTGTGAGGGCGGTGAGGATCTCCTCGTTGAGGTATATGCGACACCGTACCAGAATGCATCGGTGGCATGTCCTTATATGAGCGATGATTTCTCGATTATGGATCTCAATATTTCAGATGACCTGAGACTTGTACGTATAGATCTGCCGGCGAAGAATCTCTTGCCGGGCAGCTGCAAGAGAATATATATACTGACTGATCCGGAGGGAGAAAACATCAGGTATTTCACTTCCATAAAGGATCAGGGAAGACCGGACTTTATCGGTCGGGTAAAGACTCCGGGAGAGCTCATAAAGATCGAAGAATATGAGAGCGAATCCGGAGAGATGGAGAGAGTGATCGAACTTGCTAACGAGTCGGAGGACTAAGGGTGAAAAGATTTTTATCATTGATAATATCACTTGCGCTGTTTTTAACCGGCTTTAATGCGTCGGCTGTTTTTGTTGCGGCCGACGACGCAAGTGATATTGCATCCCCGGTGTGGATCGATGATAATACGTCACAGTGGGATCTCGTGGAGTTCGGATCCTATTATCTAAATAATTCAAACGATAAAGAGCCTATAGTCTGGAGGGTTATCGACGTTACCACAGA
>CAJOQF010000216.1 GCA_905236295.1 uncultured Eubacterium sp.
TACTCCACCCAATCCGCCTCTTTTTCATAACCCAACGCTTCTAAGTGCCTGCTGTAGTACGGATAGTTATAATAAGTGCAGAATATCCCATATTCCTCATATCCGTCCACCAGCATTCCTTCCAGATCCAGGTCTGTAAAACCCATAGGTCCCGTTATGGCGTCACAATTTTCTTCTACAGCCCATTTCTCAACCGCATCAAAAAGCGCCTTCGATACGCAATAGTCATCAATGAAATCCACTTGCCAGAATCGCATTCTGTGATTTTTCCATTTTTGATCCGCCTTGTGATTTATAATAGCTCCAATCCTTCCTACCGTTTTGCCATCTTCCTTAGCAAGAAAAAATCTGGCTTCGGAGTATTCTAACGACGGATTCTTTCGAGGATCCATTGATGTCATTGTGTCCGAATAAAAGCACGGAATATAGTACGGATGCCCCTTATACAATTCCCCCGGAAAATCCGCAAATTCTTTTCTCTGTTTTTTTGATTCTACGATTTCTACACTGATCATTTAGATTTTTCTCTCAAAATTGATATCTTCTGAACAAAAGTGTATCATAGTTACTAATATGTATCAAACAGGGAACTCAGCTGACTCCCGGATTATAATGTTGAGTAGTTCAAGAACCACTGCAGGAGGTATCAAGCATGACTAATTCTGGCATTTATTTTGAAGGAATGCTATCTGAACAGGAAGCGAAAAAGCTCCCTTATTTGGAGACCATTCCATTACTGCTCGAAAAATGTCGTAAGAACTACAAAGACCATCCGGCCCTTTGTGATGACACCCGATCCCTCTCCTATGGTGAGCTATATGAAAATGTTAAACGGCGAATATCCTTGCTGAATGAACTTGACATTCCAAAAGATGCACATGTTGCCCTGTTATGTCGAAACACGGTTGATGCGATGTGCTGGCTTCTTGCGATTCCCTCGTCGGGTCGGGTACTGGTAATGCTGCCCAGCTTGATCGATGTTTCAACCCTGAATAATCTGGTAAAGAAATTTGCCATCTCGGCTATCGTTGCAGAGGAGTGTTTTATCCCCCAGACAAACAGCCTTACCATCCCAGTTATCCCGGCATCAGAATGCGGCAGCGATACCGCTGACTTTGAAAAAGTCGGCAAAGAGACAACGGCTGCCATCTATCTTACCGGAGGCACAACCGGAGAACCGAAAGGCGCGATGCTTAGCCACGGTGCTTTAATGCGCGGAGCCAAAAACGGCACCTACCGCCCCTCCGGCGAAGTGTTCGACAACACAACCATTCTCCTACTTCCCCTGTCTCACATATTTGGTACAGTGGCCGGTTTTCTTTCCTGTCTGTATACCGGAAGTACAATATACGGTTGCAAAGATGTAAAAAGTGGAATAATGATGATCCCTCAGGTTAAACCAACTTTACTGGTTTTAGTCCCGGGGATGATAGAACTTATTCTTAATATAACAAAACTAAAAGGTGAAGGTTTTCTTGGAAATCTTAAATGTATAATGGCCGGTGGCGCCCCCATTTCCCCTAAGCTTGCAAGAGAACTAAAGAAATATAATATCCGGCTTTATCCCGGATATGGCATGACCGAAGGAGCCAATCTTACCAGTGCGAGTATTGATCTTGATACCAGGCCTCACTCCATGGGCAAGATTTATCCCAATCAGGAAGTAAAAGTGGTGTCAAATGAATTGTGGATTCGTGGGGACAATGTGATGCAGGGCTATTATAATGCCCCTGAGGCAACCGCCGGAGTTCTCACTCCTGATGGCTGGTTAAAGACCGGAGATCTGATCTCGTTTGACGACGATGGATTTATCACCATACTCGGGAGAAAGGACAACCTCATCATACTCCCAAACGGCGAAAATATATGTCCCGAAGAACTTGAGGACACATTTAACACAAGCGATCTTATTAAAGATTGTCTGGTAAAAGAAGAAAGAATTGACTCAAAGCCTGTATTGACAATAGAAATCCTTCCCATGTCCGACATTCTGTGCAACAATACACCGGAAGAATTGTCGCATATCATTCATGAAGAAGTAAAACGAATAAACAATACCCTGCCAAGCTTTAAACAGATTACGAACATTGTCATTCGCACAGAAGATTTCAAACGGACCGGTGCCTTAAAGATAGACAGAAAAAATCAATCCTAGAGAGGACTTATTATAAATGGACAAAATCCTTCAAGAACTTATAGATATTTTAAACGCTTCATTTCCTGAAACAGACACCTCAAATGTCACGCCTGAAAGCGACTTGAGAACCGACCTTGCCATCAGCTCATTTGACATGATACTGCTGGCGGTTTCCATAGAAGACCGTTTTCATATACAGCTGGAGGAAGACTTTCTGCCAACGACAGTGGCAGATGTCTGCCGATATGTGCAAAATAAAATCTTATAATTCTGCGCTTAATTTAGGTTTGCCGTCATCTCCTAAGATGCCTTTGTATTGGACCGGTAAATGTTTTTTCAATCATATTTCGACCGGTTGGATCCGGAATATCAACCACTTCTATTCTTGCATATCTAAAATATTTTCCCGGATGCTCACTGATGATACCCAAATCTAAGTCTTCTAAAGAAGCCGCTAAATTTTCTCTGTCATCGAAAGGAATACTTTCGGACACATAAAACAATTCCCTTTCCTCCTCAGCTGAAGCAATTACACTGGAGGAAAATTTTCGAATATAGTAGTGTTTCACCGATTGTTTGGTTGAAACACTTTTGGGCGCCTTGTAGCATCCGTCCAACTGCAAACTCTAACTTTTCCATTAGGATCTAAATGTATTGCCTCAAACGGACGTGAACAATACTTCTTTTTTCCACCCATCATTTTATTGACTTTCTCAGATATTTTTTTCTGCGAAATTGTAGTAAAAAGAAAATACTTCTATATCACTTCTCCTGCTTTTTCTAATGCCATTCCAACGACAACATCCATATCATAGTACTTATAATCTCCAAGCCTGCCTCCAAATATAACCGAATCTTCTTTGTCGGCAAGATCTCTGTATCTCTGATACAGATTATTGTTCTTTTCATCATTGACCGGATAGTATGGCTCATCACCAACAGTCCACTCTTTGCTGTACTCTTTACTTATGACGGTTCCACTTATTTCATTGCCATAAACATCCTTGCCAAACTCAAACCACTTATGTTCGATGATTCTGGTCCACGGAATTTCACTGTCTGTATAATTAATTACCGCATTTCCCTGATAATTATCTATATCCAATCTCTCCGTTCCAAAAGATATAGTGCGATACTCTAAATGACCTCTACTAAATTCGAAATACTCATCAATTGCCCCCGTGTAAACAACTTTGTCTGACTGTCCGTTAAGCTCTGTTCTGTTTTGGATATAGTCAACCCCAAGCCGCACCTCAATTCCATCGAGCATTCGTTCTATCAAACGTGTATATCCGCCAATTGGAATTCCCTGGAATCTTGCATTAAAATAGTTGTTATTAAATGTAAATCTAACAGGTAATCTCTTGATAATAAAAGCCGGAAGATTCCGACACTCTCTACCCCATTGTTTTTCTGTATATCCTTTTACCAATTTTTCATATATATCATTACCAACAAGCGATATCGCCTGTTCCTCCAGATTTTGAGGTTCGTCGATCCCGGCCTCTAATCTTTGTTCCTCAATCTTTTTTTTTGCCTCCTGCGGAGTTATCACTCCCCACATACGATTAAACGTATACATATTAAACGGAAGCGAATACAGTTCTCCCTTATAATTAGCAATTGGACTGTTCGTGTATCTGTTGAACTCGGCAAACTGATTCAAATAATCCCACACCATCTGATTATTGGTATGAAAAATATGTGCTCCATACTTATGCACATTGATGCCGTCTATATTTTCAGTATAAACATTTCCACCAATATGATTCCTTCGATCCACAACAAGAACCTTTTTCCCTCTTTTGTTTGCTTCATGTGCAAATACAGAGCCATACAACCCTGCTCCCACTATAAGATAATCATATTCTTTCATCTCAACCAGACTCTGGACTTTACCCAAAAGGTATACCTCTTATATTTCTCCAATCCAACTACAACTCTATGATTTCTGCCACCATTTCCCCAAATCAGGATATCCTATAAAAAAACCGACAGAAGATATCCCCCCTGCCGGCAATTATTCTATCCCTCCATCAGTTTCCTGATCTCTTCCGGGATGACTGCAAAAATCTTTTTTTTATTTCTTTCTTCAATATAATAATCCGCCAGCATTGCTTTAGAATATCTCATGTATTCTTCTTTCTGAGACTTTTCTATCAACAGCGCTGTAAAGAAACGTTCCCAACTGATATACTTCTGGCTGTCAATATACTTCTCCGGCTCAGCCAATATTCTGTCAATATCAGCATCCCCCAACACACCGGATTTCAATACCATCCACTCAAACGATTCGGGGAAATATAGTCCTATATTTCCTTTCTTTTCTGCGTACTTAACAACTGTCTCAGCAAAAGATCCGAATGCCGCTCCATCTGCTATCACAAGCACCCGATTGTCTGTAGGCACCTCAAGCAACTTAGGAAAAATATTTCCATTTCCGCCCACACCGATAACTTCACTGGAATCCGCTATTTTCTTATAAAACTCATATCCGGATTCTTTGTCTTCCACCAATATCATCAATCTGACTTTGTGTTCATCTGCACCCTTCTTCTCTCCATAAATAGGATAGAGTTCGTGATACACCTGCTCAGGGAAATGGTACTTTCCTGCAGTGCGGATACCATATATTTCATTGATGCTGTAAGGCAGATTTTTTAACGGCTTTCTTGTGATAAAAACAAAATAATTGTCTGCTTTTCCTACGTATTCGGCAAACTCCTTCGTATAAATGAATCTATTATTCTCATCAAAAAAGATTATTTTTCCGCTCAGTCCGTTTAGCTCGTATTCCCAGTTATCTTCACCTGCTACATAAACGGCACAAGGAACATCGGATTGCATGCGTATTCCACTTGCATCTTTTCTACGGATACGCTCCCCTAATAAATCTATAAGAGTCGTTTTTCCGGTTGCGCTCTCCCCTTGGATTACTGTAATATTTCTTTTTATGTCAAATTCATATTTCAGATTGTCAGACTCGATTATTATATGGTGCTTACCTTTCATGACCAGTCCTTATCATATATACTTTGCTGCGGCTACAAACAAATCTTCAGCATCTGTAAACAACTGTCCTTCGTTCGTGACGTAGATTTCAAAAGGTTCATATTCATCAAACATCATCATATACTCAAGGTTGACGGTAACGTCCTTCTTCTTTCCAATTTCAACAAGCCATTTGGCACAGTTTTGACCACAGCTTGTGGCATCAAATATTAGATCGGGTCTTTCATATATCATGATAAGAGTTTTTACTCCCCCGGATAACCTTTCAGGGGGAATAGGTCCCAAAACAGGGCTGTCAATTACCAGTCCATCTATATATGATGAACCGTCTACATCCTCAATCATCTTCTTCACAAAAGAATCCCTAAACCATTCCGGTTTATAATTGTATTTAAACCAAGACGGTCCGTAATTAACATTATCTGATTCTCCAAAATGTATTCTTAACATATCTATTTCGCCTAATATTGGTACGTCAACAATCTACCTTCCACCCATCGAGATTTCTCTCCTTTGAGTCAAAATTTGCTCCTATTTTGATGAGTTTTCTCCGATCGGCAGCATATGGCTTCGCATATTCCATATCATCTATCTGGTTTAACGCCTCGTCGGCTGTGGAATCCCTCTTGAATTCAAATATATATACATAATCATCGGTCTCGACGATGCAGTCTGCTCTACCTTTTGCGCTGTGGACCTCCGTAGCTGTATATTGTCCCAAAAGCATAAAGACAATATAGACTACGTTTTGGAAATTCTGCTCCACTATCTTCTCATCATTTGGATACGGAA
>CAJOQF010000217.1 GCA_905236295.1 uncultured Eubacterium sp.
ATAGACGAGTCGGAGTTCAAAGAGTATCTTGCGCTTACCGCATCGGTGAAGATTGTGTCGGATGTGGAAGAGGCGATAGAGCATATCAATAAATACGGTTCCCACCATACAGATTGTATTTTGACGGAGGACGATGAGGCTGCGGAGAGATTTATGCAGTTGGTCGATTCTGCGGGGGTATATCGCAACTGTTCGACCAGATTTGCGGATGGTTTCAGATACGGATTTGGAGCAGAGGTCGGCATCAGCACCGCAAAGATTCATGCGCGTGGCCCGGTAGGACTTGAGGGACTTGTCACTTACAAGTACCGTCTGAACGGCTCGGGACAGATAGTTGATGACTACGCAAGCGGAAGAAAAAGTTTTCACTTCAAGGATAAATAATATAGCGTCTTCACATAACCGTCACATAAACTGCAGGTAAGTTTCATAATAGGAACATTCAGAACACAATAGAGGATAATATCATTGTCTCATAAACACAGAGGACATAAATTGCGGAGCTCGGATATTTGAGCGGGAGCACTTATAATAGGAGGCAATGGTATGGCGGCAAATGAGACTTTTAAGCGAGTTGAGAAAAAATATTTACTTTCAAGAGAGCAGTACAATGCTCTTCGAAGAGAGTTGGGTGACAGGATCATCGAAGACGAATACGGACTTAGCAGTATCTGCAATGTCTACTATGATACAGAGGATTACAGGCTTATTCGCGAGTCGATAGAAAAGCCGGATTACAAGGAAAAGCTCAGGGTACGCAGCTATGGCACTCCGAAGGACGGAACAAAAGTCTTTTTGGAACTCAAGAAAAAATATGACGGAATAGTTTACAAGAGACGTGTCAGCATGCCGATTGAGGAGGCAAGGAATTACCTTGAAAACGGAGTGTGGCCAAAGTCAAAGGTCAATACACAGATATTAAGAGAGATCGATTACTTTCAAAAGATGTACAGGTCCACACCGAAGATGTACCTTGCGTATGACAGGATTGCAACTTACGGCGCGGAGGATAATGCACTTCGTATAACCTTCGATCAGAACATCAGATTTCGACAGGAGGACATAGACCTTGCGATGGGTGATTCCGGCAGAAAGCTTCTTGAGAATGATGAGGTTCTTATGGAGATCAAGGTCGGAGGAGCATATCCGTTATGGCTCTCGGAAATATTAAACCGCCTCGAGATATATCCGCACTCATTTTCAAAGTACGGAAATATATATAAGAAGCTTCTTGCGGAGGGTACGCTTAAAAAGAACAATATCAAACCGTTTGTGTTGCCGGGAGTTGCAGAGAGACCGGCAGCAGTTGGATTCTGATTTTAAAACTAAAAGTTACAAAAGAGCATTATAATAAAAGAGTTACAAAAAGAATGTTGCAGAAAAGCAGCATTCTTTTTTCTTTAACAAAAAATATTACGATTTCCCATAAAAGTGTAAAAACCCGAATAAACCGCGAAAACACGCGGTTTTTCACGATTTATAATTATTAAGAAAGTGTGATTTTTTTGCATTTTACTTGACATATGGGCGAAAATGTTACAAAATGTTACAAGTGATTAAGATATTATTGCATTTGTGAAGAGGAAATTTAGAAAAGAAGAATAGAAGAAACGAGGAAACATAATGAGTATAAAACGATATTTATTTCTGGGGATAATCTTGTGTCTGATGCTGTCGCTCTTTGCGCCGGCAGCTGTTAAAGCTGAGACCACTGAGAATGCTACTGAAGTTGAGACCGTCGCTGAGGATACAGCTGAGACAACAACTGAAGAGGCTGAGGTTGAAGGAGCAGAGAGCGATACGGAAGAATTGGCAGAAGGCCAGGAGGCTGCATCAGAGGAAACTGTATCTGATGAGACTTCAACAGATAACGCAGAAGACACAACTGCAGATACAACAAAGAATACAACTACAAAGAAGAAATCAGTAATCATCAAGTCTATCAGAAAAAACAAATACACAAAGTCATATGTTACAGTGTATAAGAAGGCCAGCACAAAGAGCAAAAAGGTCGGAGAGATAGAGTTTGGTAAAAAGGTATATGTTTACGGTAAGGTAAAGAACGGTTTTTATCAGATTAAGTACAAGGGTAAGAAAAGATACGCTAAGCTCAAGAAATTTGTGAGCAAGAGTCCGCTTCGCAAGGCTGTTAAGAAGCAGTCGACAGCTTATGCGCACGGCAAGTATACTGCTGACGGAAGCAGGGTAAAGGCAGAGTTCACACTCGCCGGCAAGAAGAGTTGGCTTGGCAGGGGATGTTATCTCTTTACAAGCAAGTCCAACGGAAAGATCGGAAGATGCCTCGGATATTATGAGTTCCATGATACAGGATACGGAATTAACGGAGATATCCAGAGAGGAGAGACAATCGACATATACATGAGCAGCAATGCACAGTGTATTCAGTGGGGACGCCGCAGTGTATATGTGGTATTTGTATAGAATGGAATATAGGTCGTTTGGCTTGGCGAAGCGACATTATGATAGGGAAGCCTGCAGTCCGCAGGCTTCTTTTTTTTCTCGGTGCGGGAGTTTAGCAAGTGAAGCGCATTGATAGTTCACAATTTATTCACACAATTATTAGCACTCGCACTTGACGAGTGCTAATAATTGTGCTATAACATAATTGTCAAGAGGATAAGACCTCAGGACAAGATGAAAAATTTGGTAACAAGAATTACAAAAACAGTAACCGCCCCTGTGAATTTAATTCAGAGGTGAGAATAAAAGGAGGAATGACTTATGTTGATGCCTAGTATTATCGGAGAAAAACTTTTTGATGGATTTATGGATGATTTTGGATTCCCGACCTATCATACACAGACCAAGACTCATACAGCGGGCTGCATGAGGACAGATGTCAAGGAGACAGATGGTGGTTATGAGCTTGATATTGATATTCCGGGATATAAAAAAGAAGATGTTAAGGCTAAGTTGAAAGATGGTTATCTTACCATCAGCGCTGAGTCAAACAGCGAAAATGACGAGAAGGATGACGATGGCAGATACATCCGCCGTGAGCGCTATTACGGTTCTATGAGCAGAACCTTCTATGTAGGAGATGGAATTAAGGATGAGGATATCAAGGCTAAGTTTGCCGACGGTACTTTAAGCCTATTCGTTCCTAAGCCGCAGCCGGTAGTTCCGGAGGAAAAATATATAGCTATTGAAGGATAAGAACATAGAGTTTCGCTTGCGAAACTCTTGCGCCGAGTGCGGTCGCTTCGCGACACAAAAAAAGGCGAAAACGTTTTGACTAGCGTTTTCGCCTTTTATTTTTGGTTTGCCATATTAAATTTCCTTCTTTCTTTATGCGTTGAGGTCAAATAATAACCCAACAAATGGTTCTCTCGATTTTCTTTCTTCTTTGAACGGTGATCTTTCGC
>CAJOQF010000218.1 GCA_905236295.1 uncultured Eubacterium sp.
TGTCTATCCTTTGATCATAAAAGACACCATGCTCGGATCTATTATCGTCGGTCCCTTCCTTATGGATACTCCGGATTCATCTCTTGTCCTCGACATCAAAAACAAGTATAAGGTCAACACCGAAGGCCTGTTAAAACTTATGGATGATGCACATGAGATAAAGATAATAAGTCCGGAACTTGCCGATCAGTATATGAGACTTCTTTATTATATTATGAGCGGATTAAACTCCGGAAGTCAGGAACTTTTGATGTCTAATCAGGAACGCCTGCTGCAACAATCCCGCATTAACGAAGCTATACAGATATACAAGTCAAATGTTTCCGCAAAGACAGATGAATATCCGCTTGATAAAGAGGCTCTTCTTGTCACAAAAGTAAAAACAGGAGATACAGAATCGGCCAAAGCTATTTTAAATGATATGCTTGGCTACCTTATGTTATATGAAAAGCACGAGATTGAAAATCTGAAAATACGGATAATCGAACTCTGTGTGCTTCTCTCCCGCGCTGCCATAGAGCGCGGAGCGGCTTCAAATATCGTACTCGAGCTGAACAATAAACTTGTAACTTCGATAATGGCCTCAAACGACATATATGATATCTGTTATACGTTTCAGGATAATATTGATATTTTCACAGATACGCTCTTTTTCGCCTCAGAAAAAAACAGCGGTCTGATAAAGAGGGCAACAGAATATATCGTCGCACATTACTCCGAAAATATCACCCTGCAGGATGTGGCCTTAAACACACACCTAAACTCATCCTATTTATCTACGCTTTTTAAACATATTACAGGACTGTCTTTCAAGGAATACTTAAATACTGTTCGTGTGGAAGAAGCAAAAAGGCTTTTGGCAAACACAGACTACCCGATCATCGATATCGCAATAGCCTGCGGTTTTAACGACCAGAGTTATTTTACAAAAGTGTTCAAAAAATATACCGGAATAACGCCGAAGAATTTCAGATAAAAAACCTCTATCTGACAAAATAAATACTAAAATACAAATATTTTTTGAAACTTTTTACCACGCACAATCATATAATTACCTCAACATCAAGTTAGATAACTTGTTACAGAAAAGATTAATTTTAGGAGGTAATTAAAATGAAACGTGACATGATGAAGTGGGTAGACGAGATAATCGCAGCTGACAGGAAAAAGGGATTTTTGGTACTGTCATTCCCGGCAATCCAGAAAATGGGTATCACTGTTAAAGAACTTATTCAATCCAGCGATCTCCAAGCAAAGGCAATGAAGATCGTTGCCGACGAGACACCTGAAGCTGCAGCAGCTGTAAGCATGATGGATCTCTCTCTCGAAGCTGAGGCCTTTGGATCAACAGTTCATTTCTCAGATGATGAGGTTCCAACCGTAGTAGGAAGCATCGTTAACTCTGAGGAGGAGGCCGACTCGCTTGCAATTCCTGAAATCGGAGCAGGGCGCACACAGATTTATATAGATGCCATCGAAAAGGCTGTGAAACTTATCGAAGATCGCCCTGTTTTCGCCGGCGTTATCGGACCATTCTCTCTTGCAGGACGTCTGATGGATGTATCAGAGGCAATGATCTACTGTTATGATGAGCCGGATATGGTTCACAAGATCCTTGAAAAGGTTACAGAGTTTACCATCAAATACATCACAGCATATAAAAATGTCGGCGCAGACGGAGTTGTTATCGCTGAGCCTTTGGCAGGTCTTCTTTCACCGGATCTCGAAGAAGAATTCTCATGCGAATATATGAAAAAGATTGTTGAAGCTGTACAGGATGACAACTTCCTCGTTGTTTATCACAACTGTGGAAACTGCACCATCCAGCAGATCGAATCGATCACTTCAAACGGATGCCGTATGCTCCATTTCGGTAACGCTATAAAGATGGATGAGATGATGCCACATATCCCTGAGAATATTGTTGCCATGGGTAATGTTGATCCGGCAGGACAGTTCAGAAACGGCACTCCCGAATCAGTAAAGGCAGCCACAAAAGACATCATGGAGAAATGTGCATCATACAAAAACTTCGTTCCTTCAAGCGGATGCGATATCCCGCCGATGTCTCCTTGGGAGAATATCCATGCATTCTTCGAAGAGTTGGATGCATTTTACGCATAAAAATCCTTTTAAAGATCATCTTAACCTTATCCGGTTGGATTAAGAAAACAGCTACATCATATTGGTGTAGCTGTTTTAATGTATCTTTGATCCTGCCCTTTGAGAGACTCAAAAATCATAGGTTCCCCTCTCTTATGCAACAATTAAATATTATGCCTTACCTACGGAAAACTTCATCATCGCATCCTTGTATCCCATCTTTATATTGGTATCGATCCTCTCACGATCAAAAACAAGAATTCCTCCAAGATCCTCTGATGGAGTCAGGTACATCAAATTGGAACATCCCGCATATTTAGGATGCTGAGGTTCCTGATGAAGATCCACAACAATAAGCTCCGTCGCACCCATTGAAATGGCAAGCTCAATGGGAAGATTATCATGATACATACCGTCTATATAGAATTCGTGACCTATCTTGTGCAACGGGAATACCGGATAGACCGAAGACGACGCTATAATGTAATCCTGTAAAAGTCCCTCGGGGATAGTATCCTTTGTCATAAGGAACGGTTTCCTGTCGCGGGATCTCACCGTAACAAGACCGTAATCCACATCCGATGCCCGCAATCTTTCCTCATCAATATTCTTTTGGACGAACTCTTTAAATGGCTGATTGTTTACAGCTCCCTCTGTCCATCTGTCCGTTTGCCCGGGTATAATAAAACTCTTCAGGAAATCCAAAAAGTTTCTTTTTTTGGCAGCTCCCATAAAATCTTCCATCACCATATTGTTCCACACTTCGACTGCCTCATCATAAGCTCTCATAGCCATCATGGCTCCATTTATCGAACCTATGGATGTTCCGGTCACAATATGATAATCAATGGACAGCTCATTTAAAGCCTTCCATACTCCTATCTCATATGCTCCTTTTGTACCACCGCCGCTTAGCACGACTGCTCTTTTAATCTCACCCATCAGTCACTCGCCTCCAACACATCCACAGTTCTAGCCATCCATATAAATCTTGCACCGATGACAAACATTCCGACGACTATTACAAGTCCACCTACAAACAGACCGAATATCGGGAAAAGGATCGCGAGAACACCTATAGCTACCATCACTGCACCACCGACCATCGAAGGGATTGATCCCGGTGCCTGAACGCCCAGATCTACTGAGGTCATAGCCTTTCGGTACATCACGGCACCAATAACATCGAGAACACCGCTTCCCATCAGATAAATCGAAAATACAAGTATGACATATCGAAGTGCAAATTCTCCCAGATTATCTCCGATGAATATAAATATTCCAAACACTACAGAAAGACACGCTACAATAAGACCAAATATGCCTGCTGCACCGCATCTCCTCATTGAAATCCAGTTTACGATGCTGCCAACTCCGTACAAAAGCACTCCGATTCCACAAAGTACCAAGGTCAAATCATGAACTGTCAAGGTCAATATGCCAATAAAGATCATAAATGCACCCATGATCAAGTAAAGAATTTTCTTTTTCAAAATAACACCTCCCTGCCTTATCTCCTTATACCGCGAGCTGCATAGTATTTTTCTTTTTCAGAATACATATCTGCATCTGCTAAACGCTCCAGTTCATCAACCGTTGAATCCGGATTATCTTTATATGATGCATATCAAGTTCCTCATATACAGTTTACCATCCTTAAATACTTTAATATTATACCACTAAGTCTCCGTCAAAGTAAACATTCGTAAACAAACACCAGCTGTTTTAAACTGCATATTTTAGATCATCAGTTTATACCTGCATACCCCCTTACAGACACCCTACCTCCTACTACGAACGGCGATCCATAGAATATGCCTGTAGTTTTTTCGACGTTTTCCTCAAATCTGATCTCTCCTTTTGCCCCTCTTCGCTTTGCGGAATCATTCACCTTTTCTTTGAGGTATTCAGCAGAAACTTGTATTGCATCATCAAATTCCTCACTTTCAACAGGTTTCCCGTCCAAAAAAACACAATATCCCGGTATTCCCTCTACGGATCTGAAAGTAATTTCAATCGACTTTTCCACTACAATCTGTCCGGCAAGTGTACCTATTGCATTTGCAACAATAGAATGTTTAGGCATAACGGCGTATGTATTAAGATTCGAAGCCACCTTATCCATAAATATATGCGCGGGGCCTCCCACTCCGACAACGGGGACACCTGATGTGAAATCAGTAATATACATACCGCATTCTTTCCCCAAGTCATACTGCATGGTGATAAACTTCAAAAGGTCTTTATCTATCCCCTCTTTGTAATAATCACCACCACTCTCAATAAGAACCCGGATGATATTGATCGTAAGCTTTTTTTCAAACTCCTTATAGACCATATCCGCAATCACATTTTCATCAAGATAGGTCTTCTTTGACAAAATATTCAAGGCTGCTTTTGCGGCTGTTGAATTATATTTTGAAAACTCGCCGTTAATATGCATAATATCAGTGGGAGTTATGCCAAATCTCATCACTATTCCATACTTTTCGAGAACACCGATATTGTTTTCAAAAGCATATCTGTCCTCTATATCCTCATAGATAAGAGGCCCATTCATAAGACTTCTGCATATATCTTCCTGTATATCGGTGAGATTGTATTTTTCAAAATCACTTTTTACAAGTTCAAATCCCTCATAAGGATATTTTGAATTGTAAAACTTATCCTCCGCTAATTCTTGAAGCCTTTTTGAGATCAGTGGATATTTTGATGCGACCATACATACCGGCATAACGCGATAATCCATAAGTTCTGTCTTTTTGCCATCACATCTTATGAGACTGTCTCCGCCAAGCCCAAAAGTGTCAATATACATTCCTTTGACAAATGTTTTCCAGCCGTTAATTTTGATTCCGCCGTCAACAGTCAGCGCAACCCCGTTTTTTAGGAGCGCTATATCCGTAGTCGTTCCACCTATGTCTACCACAACAGCATCCTTGCACTTTGAAAGCCAACCGCCTCCAAGGGCACTCGCCGCAGGTCCGCAAAGAAGGGTTTCTACCGGGTGCTCGAGTGCATACTCTTCACTCATAAGGGAGCCGTCGCTTCTCACAATATAAACAGGCGCTGTTATATCGTATTTCGACAATACGTTCTTTACAGCGCTCAAAAATGAATTGATTATCGGGATCAGTCTTACGTTTAAATATGTACCCGCTCCTCTTCTGATAACATTTAACTCGGAAAAGAGACTACTGCCACAGACTATTGGCACGTCATAAAAATCGGACAAAATCTCCTTTGCTTTCAACTCAAAGCTGTTATCCCTTTGAGCATTTGCCTGGACGATCCCTATAGCCAGAGCATCGCTAAAATCATCTATCATGTCATACAGTGCTTCCCAATCGGCGGGAACACCTTCTACATAGCCGCCATCAGGTATACCGTCTATAACCCTTATATCATCAAGACTTTCAAATCCATAATCTTTATAGTAGCTTTTTAGCACCTTCTTATCCGCTCCAATAAGTAAAAGTTTTACCTGACTTCCCTTATTCTCTACACAAGCATTTGTCGCAAGTGTAGTTGACAGTGAAACAAAACCAACTTTTTTTAGAAGGTCCGCATCCAGCATTTTTATCGCTTCTTCGATTCCGATTTCAAGTTTTTCCTTAGTCGTTGCAGTCTTTCCAACAGACAACACCTCGGATTCATCCATATCAAAAATAACTGCATCTGTACATGTTCCACCCGTATCAATTCCAAGTCCCAGCATTTGTCACCTCATATATAAACTCATTCAGATATCTCTTCCATTTTCATCCCGAACAGAATATGTTTTTATTCTAAGGCAAAAATATGTCATTTGTAAATCAAATAGTTAAAAGGCCGTCGCATATCACATGGCGACAGCCTTTCTTATAAAATATAAAGGGGGTAAAGAATTATGGCTTATTCGATCTCGTCTCTGTTTTGTTTCCCTTTTGCCATAAAAATTCCGGCAGCAATACCAAACAGGCACATCATCGCTATTATTCCAATCATCCATCCCTGAGTCATTGTAATTGCCAGCATAATCAATCCTCCTTCTCAGCTTCTTTAAAAAGTTTTCCTATAAAGTATCCCGCAACAGTTATTCCGATAACCATCGCAACAGCTTCAAAAATAATATGTGCAACCATAATCTACCTCCTAAGCTTCATATGTTGCTTTCATCGCCTTTGTAGCTTCCTGCTCTTCTTTAGAGAGTCTGAAGTATCCCGGTTTTGATCCCGGCATAACCGCAAAAGTGATAAAGCCGACTACAAGTGTCACGATCAGGCAAAGGTATACCTGATGGAAGTTTGGCATATTAAAGTATGTCTGAAGATCACAGGTAATCCAAAGTACATTCGCGATCCACGAAAGGATACAGGTAATAACCATTGCCTTTGTGTTTCTCCTCCAGCAAAGGCCAAACACAAGCGTTACAAACATAGGAACCGCCCATGTAAATATCCAGTTTATCGTCGTGACGACCGAAGGTTGGAAACTGCTGAGTGCTATAGCTGCGATACCAACAATAACGATCATGATACGCATAACCTTAGTTTTTTCTTTCTCTGTAGCGTTTGGCTTGTAAAGTCCACCGTAAAGATCATAAGCAAAGATTGTAGACGGACAAAGTGATGTCATCGCAAATGTTGAGAGCAATGCGCCGAGGAATGATGCGCAGATAAGTGCAATAACCCATTTGGGGAGAACATCAAGCATCATTGCCGGTGTCATCATCATTGCGTTACCGCCTATCTTGAGATAGCCGAGTGCAAGAGCTGCCATACCAAGCAGACTTGGGATAATGCAGAAAAGTCCGTTTACAGGTCCGGCAAGCCAGATAGATTTTTTGATCGTCTTGGCATCTTTTGCTGCTATACATGTCTGAAGTCCCATCTGTGAAACTCCCTGGAACATTGTGCAGGTAAAGATGGTTGGAATGGCAAATCCGACGATCAGATCCTTATTTCCGAAGATATCGAGCATCCAACCGTTTCCGGTCTCCTGAAGCCCCGTGGCAACATCCTGCCATCCGTTTCCGGGCAGGCATACAAACATTGCAATAAGAGCGATTATAAGTGCTCCGTACATAAATACGGCATTTATCATGTTAAGCCATGAAACTTCTTTCATACCTGCAAGAAGTACGTAGAAGATACCGAAAGCTCCACCGATGATAGCTCCCACCATGTATGGCCATCCTGTACAAACCACAAATGTAACAGCCACACACTGTGTCTCAAGACACAGGCAACCAAACACCAAAGGTCCCATTACACAGGCTATAAGGATCCTTACTCCCTTTCCATACATCCTGCCGAACAGATCCGGTAACGTGTTTGTTCCGACCTTTCTAACCCACGGACCTGTTATCTGGGTAATTACAACCATCATAACCGTGCAGGCAATTCCGAACCAGACTGCAATAGATCCCATACTGGCTGCGTTCTCACATGTTCCCCAGATATGTGCAGACCCGAGCATGGTAAGCGCCAAAGTAACCCCGACATGAGCTGTGGTAAGTCCCTTTCCCGAGAAAGCGAAATCTCCCTCTCCATCTCCTGTTTTCTTCTTCTTTCTTGCAAGGAAGAAACCAACGCCGAAAATGGTAGCAAGCTCATAAATCAATACAAAAACCAATACTCCCACGTTCATAAATAAAGCACCGCCTTTCTAATTATTTTGTACTGCTTTTTTTGATGCCTTAATTATGACGTATTTATATATTTATAAAAACTTCGTAAACTTTATGGAATTATTCACTTTTGTAATGGCAAAAATCATCCTGTGTATTTAAGGGTAATTACCTAATTTTTTGACAAAAACAGCATTCTTTTTACTTTTAATCATAAGATTTTGGTAAAAAAATCAGATTTTCAATAACACGAATAATTAGTTCCATACGTTTTAGTTATATATGGATTATTTAGAACTATTCTCCGTTTCCACACTTGGCACAAAATTTTCTATAAAAACTTTTTTCATTGGATTGTAATGTGCTTCATTCCACGCCATCGTCATGCTGGGATCGCTTAGAGGTGCAACATCCAAAAACTTAACAGCCGAGTTACCATAAAGAGAATTTCTGGTATCAAGAATACACACTCCCACTCCGGCTTCCACCCATAGCATCAGCTCTGATAGCGACGAAGCGAATCGAACCTTAGGTGTAAATCCTTCTTTTTTGCATGCATCTATGATAAGCCTTGCACTCTCCTCCGAATCCTCTTCCGAAACAATGATCAAAGTATCATCTTTGAAATCGGATAATTTGACAAATTTTGCCTGTGCCAGCCTGTGATCCTTATGCACGACAATATGATCGCAGGTTTTTTCGATAACCTTGTACTTAAGCATTTCACGGCTTTTAAGATCAAATAAAAGCGTAAAAATTATATCAAGCTCATTTTCATAAAGCTTGTTAATAAGCTTATTAAAACTGTATGTCCTAAGGTTGATCTTAACATTTGGATAGTATTCATCGAAATACTTTAATACCCCCGGAAACAGATCGCCGAGATATGCTCCCTCCAACACTCCTACACTGAGCTCTCCGCTAAGCCCCTGGAAACTGTTTTGGGCATCCGCAACCGCAATATTGTAATCGTTGTAAAGCTTTTCAAACTTTTCAAGCAGTATCTCCGCAGGGGGAGTGAGCCTGACCTGTCTGTTTGTCCTCACGAACAGCTGCATATTAAGCTCCTGTTCAATATTTGCGATCTGTCGGCTGAGTGCAGGCTGAGTTATAAACAGTATTTCAGCTGCTTTCGTAAAATTCAAACATTTTGCCGCCGTAACAAAATACTTCATCTGATCAATAGTCATTTTATACCCTCTATACTACTATGTTTTTTTTCGTCAGTTAAACAATACCATATTTTTGTATAATTCAAATATATTTTTAAAAAAAATTCCTCCTGTAAATGCCGGAAATTTTCTTCCACATTTAACAGAAGGAATATATATCATTTAAGTATTATTATGCCTGAGGGTGATCCTTAAGATAGTTATGAGCCGCATCTGCCATGGCTTTAACATTTTCCGGCTTTGCATCCGAAGGTATATCACAACCCGAAGCAATAATAACTCCCCAAGGTCCGATATCATCAAGAAGATCATTTACATATTTTGTTACTTCCTCAGGTGTACCAAAGGTTAACATCTCACACGGTACATCACCGAGAATACACACGTTTTTACCCAATACTTCACGACATTTTCTTATATCAGTCTTTGAATCGAGAGCCATTATAAATGTTTTTTCTTCAAAGTTCTTAAATCTGTCAAGCACCAGCGTCCAGTTTGAATCAAGATGGAACACCGGAATTACGCCAGTGTCTATACACAGATCATAATATGCCTTGAATGACGGGTAAACAAACTCATCAAACATATCCGGAGAGATGAGATCCGGGCCTGTTCTCCAGCCACCGATCCATACTGCCGTAGCATTTGTTGCTTTTATCTGCTCTCTGTAAGCCTTTAGATTGTGCTCGAGAACGATGTCAAATATCTCATGCATAAGTTCCGGCTCGTCAAAAAGATCATCCACCAGGAATGTTCCAAGCGAACGTCCACCGCAAAAATATTCAAACGGTGTGATCATAAGGAAGTCAGCAAGACATGGATATCCGGCTTCATAGAATTTCTTATAAGCCCTTGGATTTGCTTCAAAAAAAGGTTTTAAGTTCTCCCAGTTATTGTCACATTTTTCAGCAATGAACTTAGCCTGCCATGCATCCCACCCCATCTCTTTTATCTTTTCATAGTCTTCGAACTTCATATTCTCTTCAATCTCTACTACCTGCCACATCTCATCATCCCCGAGATCCACGCCCGGGATGGCTGTCTTTGAAAGCCACTGTGTTCCAAGAAGATAAGGCGAAAAGATAACGCTCTGTGTGCCGTCAGCGTCAAGCCTGTCAAGCTCCTTTAGATTTGCATCACATGCAAGATCAAAATCCGAAATATAATCTTTCATCACTATATTGTTCGCACGGGCCATATATGCGTTCGCACAAGGTACACATGGCACACGATCGACCGGCTCACATCTTATAGTCTTTTTTATCCGCTCAAGATTATCTTCATATTTACCCATTGTCATTTCCTCCTGTCATAAAGTTTAATTAATGTATTTATCTAACTAAAGAGTATCACAACGAGTTAAATGTTAGAAATCTCAATATCAGATGAAATCATTCAATTTTGTAATGCATGCACAAACACCACTCTTACTTAAACTTTTAGTTGTAACTATACACCGTAAAACTTATTCCCAACTGACGATTTTGCAATTATAATATACACAAATAGTAA
>CAJOQF010000219.1 GCA_905236295.1 uncultured Eubacterium sp.
ACTATACAAAAGTATATCGAGAGCCAAGGTTAATGGCTACGAATTTACAAGGCTCCTCCCACCGCCCAAGGGCAGTGGGTTTCCGCCCACAAAACCGAAAGGGGTTTATTTATGAAACCGCACATTTATTCTATGTATAATATCGAAATATATGATGATCCTAAATAGACACGCGGTACGTGACGGGTTACAATATATTTATGATAAGATCAGCCGAAAGCTGGCTTAATTATTTGATTGAAAAAGGTTTTCTTAGTGATATAATAAATCATATTGATCAAGGAAAAAGAATGGAGAAATAACTATGTTTTGTACAGTGTGTGGCAGTGAATTAAAGGTAAATGCAAATTATTGTACTTCTTGTGGAGCGAAAATCCCCAAAATCATAGATACGGATTCTTTCGAGGGTAAGGTAGCTCTTGGTGCGGAAAAAGTAGGAAAATTTGTTAAAAATGTGGGAACTGAAATCGCAGGGGAGTTTGAGCAGTTTGCAGACAAGAACTGATAGAACAAGAGGATAAGAATAGCTCAAATTGAGTCAGTGCCTAAGGAGTAAGCTTATGAATACAAGAGAAGATGCCCTGGCGTATGGGTTATCATTTGCTGATACATATAAGGATGCGCCATTTCGTGATCCGAATTGGCAACTGGTTCGCTATAAACCTAATAAAAAGGCTTTCCTTTGGACATATGAGAAAGACGGATATGTTAATCTGAATGTAAAGGTGAAACCGGAGAATGCATTCTTTTGGCGAGATGTCTATGAGTCGGTCATTCCCGGATATCATCAGAACAAAGATCACTGGAATACAATTATTCTTGACGGGACAATTCCGGATGATGATATCAGACTGATGATAGCTGAAAGCTATGACCTGGTTTCCGACAGCCCGACAAAGCGTATATACGAGGCTGTAAAGAAGATTCCATACGGACGTGTTGCGACCTATTCGCAGATTGCTGAGATGGCGGGTGATAAAAAGATGGCAAGGGCAGTTGGAAATGCCCTGCATAAAAATCCGGACCCGGATGGGATCCCGTGTTTTCGCGTGGTAAACGCGAAGGGAGAACTTGCCGGAGAGTTTGCCTTCGGCGGTATCGGAAAACAGGCGAAACTGTTGGAAGTGGAAGGTATCGAGGTAGTTGACGGTAAGGTTGACCTGAAAAAATATAAAATGAAAAAAGCTATAGCTGCTATGTTGGCGTTTGGCGTGATGGTCGGAGCGTTGACAGGTTGTGGGAGCAACACAGACAAACTGGAGGCTGAGGCTGATGAGATAATGTCGGCAATAAAGACGAACGATACTGCTTATCTGTCGAAGCTGTTTGAGAGTGTTCCTCGGGATCTTGAAGGAGTAGAGGACGGTGCTTACCAATCGGTTGTCGAAGATGCGGACGCGCAAGAGTATGCACAATTTTTTGGCGACAATCTTACCTATACGATCTCAGATGTAAACGAAGATGACGGAACGGTTTCTGTGGATGTAACCTATATTGACGGGGACTACCTTATGGGACTGGCGTTTTCGGCAGCCTTGAACAATGGCGGAAATATGGGGCTGGCAAATCTTATAGATAAGATTGACACATCCAAGGTAAGGAACGATACCGTTGTTTTGGATTTTGATGAGTCGGATGGAGAATACACGCTAAAAGAACTTCCTGACATGCTGTGGAATCTGATGGATCTTGGACTGTATGCGAGAGTATACTCATAGTGGAAGGATAATTTCGTTCCCGACTCAGACATATATGCTTTGGTCATTGCTTGAACCTCATCTTAAACCGTTATAAAGGATAAGAACGATCAAAAATCCGACATTTAAGATTGTAAACACTATAATATATTTTCCTGTTTTTGCCTCGGGTAGGTTTGAGTACTGTTTAAAGGATATCAGACTTGCCATTGAGGCGATCAGGGTGCCGAGTCCGCCTAAGTTTACACCTATGATAAGCTTGGACAGATCATTTGCAAATCCACTGCAAAGTATTGCTGACGGCACATTGCTGATAAACTGGCTGAGCAGCAGAGATATTCCGGTCTCGTGTCCGGAGACAATTCCTTCCAGGAATCCGCTGAT
>CAJOQF010000220.1 GCA_905236295.1 uncultured Eubacterium sp.
ACTGTAACGTTTTGGATATTTTTTATACTGATCACTTTTGTGATGGCGGTGATGCTGGAGCTGAATAGAAACACCTTCCTGGGATGGGGGATTTTTATTGCAGAGATAATTGCTGCGCTTGTGGTACGCCATAAGGTGATGAGTGAGAAAAAATGGTATTTGAAACTGCTTTGCTGGGTGGTTTATATTGCTGTTTTCGGATTGCTGTTTATGGTCTCTCAGCCTCCGCAAAAGCGTGTTCCGGCTGTGGATTATGCGAATCCGGCTGTGACGGATGTTGTAAGCCTGAATGACGGTGATATAACAGGCGTTCTTACTGAGGATGAAGAGGTGGAGGTGTACGCCGGTATTCCGTATGCGGCTCCGCCGGTGGGAGAGCTTCGATGGAAGGAGCCTGCGCCGGTTGAAAAATGGGATGGCACTATTGCGTGCGACACCTTTGCGCCTATGGCGATGCAGAGTCGCGGAAATAATATTTACAATGCGCTGGTGGATATAATATTTAGAAACAAATGGAATCTGCATTTTGGAAAAAACTATAACGAGGCCGTGAGTGAGGATTGTCTCTATCTCAATGTATGGAAACCGAAGGGTGATATATCGGATTGCCCGGTGCTTGTCTATATTCACGGTGGAGCGCTGACTACCGGACAGAGCTATTATGAGGACAACAACGGAGAGACTATGGCGAGAAACGGAATAGTTTTTGTCTCCATTGCATATCGCTTGAATGTTTTTGGATATTTTGCTAGTGAGGAGCTTGAGAGCGAGTCACCGAATCATACAACCGGAGATTACGGTTTGCTGGATCAGATTGCCGGACTTCGCTGGGTAAATGAAAACATAGAAAAGTTTGGAGGAAATCCTGACAATATTACAATTGCGGGCGAGTCAGCTGGATCGTCCTCTGTAAATGCTCTTTGTGTATCGCCTCTCGCAAAGGGGTTGTTTAAGAGAGCGATAGCGGAGTCGAGCGGAATTGTTCCAAAGGTCCCATACCACACATTCAGAACGAAAGAGGAAGCTATAGAAACCGGAAAAGTTACTTATGATGAGTTTGGCGCTGATTCGATAGATGACTTAAGACAGATTCCGGCGGAAGAACTTGTCAATACAGGGGTAAGGAATGATGGTATGATGGTGGATGGATATGCGATCACAAAGCAGCCGTACCTTACTTATGAGCTTGGCAAGAACAATGAGGAAGCGCTGATGAACGGCTTTAACGCTGATGAAGCGAGGGTGTTTCTTATAACGTCGGATAAGCCGGATGCATCGAATTATCATGAGTTCCTGGAAAACGTGGTGGGAGAGCATGCGGACGAAATAGAGAAGATACTTCCTGCAGGGACGGACGAGGAGGCGAAGGAAAACTTCAATACATTTATGGGTGTGGCGTGGTTTGCCTACAGTCATAATGTCTGGTCGGAGGCGTTGGCTGCCCAGGGAAAACCGGTTTATGAATACTACTTTACAAAGACAAATAAGGGTCTTGGAACGATGCATTCCGGAGAAATCCCGTATGTATATGGTAATCTCTATCGAAATCCGCAGACTTATGACGAGTCGGATTATGAGCTGTCCGATAGTTGGGTTTCATATGTGGTAAACTTCTGTAAGACCGGCGATCCAAACGGCACCGGACTTCCCAAGTGGGAAAGATTTGAAAATGGAAATGTACTTGAACTCGGAGAAAACACAGGCATGATCGCAGACCCGTTTTTAAATATTTATGATGTGATAGACAAATATATGGATGATATTACAAAATAAATAGATTGACAAGACACGCCAATAAATGGTAATAGTATAAGGCAGTCAAAAATAATATTATTATAAAGGGAGAGTAAAAAATGTCTGAAATTGCAAAACCAAAACATGCAAGTGCCGGCCCTTTGGGATTATTAGGCTTTGGCATGACAACAGTTCTTTTAAATCTTCACAATGTGGGATTGTTTGAGTTGAATGTAGTTATCATCGCAATGGGTCTATGCCTCGGCGGATTGGCACAGATAGTAGCCGGAATCATGGAGATTAAAGCCGGCAGCACATTCGGAGCAACAGCTTTCACCTCATACGGTTTGTTCTGGTGGTCGCTTGTACTTATATGGTTGCTTCCGTATGACAAGCTCGGAATAGCAGGTCCGGATGGAAAATCGCTCGGATTCTATTTCATCCTCTGGTGTATACATACACTGTTCCTCTTCATCGGAACACTCAAGGGAAATTATGCAACAAGGATCGTGTTCTTCACACTGACTCTCTTGTTCCTGTTCCTTGCTATTGAGAACTTCACCGGAAGCCATGCGGTTGGAATCATCGCAGGCGTGATCGGAATCATCTGTGGCGGAAGCGCTATCTACACAGGCGTTGCCAGCGGCGTTGACGAGGAGTTTGGAAAGAAACTTATGCCGGTATAAACAGCACAATATGAACTATAAACCGACCCCTGAAAGTGAGATTTTTAATCTTCCTTTTAGGGGTCGTTTTTTGACATTAAATAATATTATTTGATATTCTTCGGTACGTAAACCTCAAATGTAACTGTTCCGTCTTCGTTGAGTGTGTAGGTCATAATCTGTAAATCTTCCAAGTCATCAGAAGAAGCAAATCCAAACGCCTTGCTCATGCCGGGGCGGTTGTCCGGGAAGAGATCAGACATTACATTATATCCCTCGCTCTGTGTGTCTGACATCTCGTAACTCCATGAGACTTTGCCGTTTTCATCCGGAGTTATAACCTGCTTGGTTGACTCTACAGGGGTGGCGTAATCGTCAATGTTTTCAGGGGTAAGTTTGTCCATAAATTTGTCAGCATCAGTATTGACATCAGTCTCTTCAGCTTCATTATTATCGGTATTATTGATTTCCTGAATGATCTCAGCTGCCTTTGCCTCATCAGCTTTGGAGGCATCTATTGGAAGAGTGAAAAGAGCGTTTACTCCGTCAAAACTCTTGTTTGCAGAATATTCTCCCGTAGACTCGTTGTAGTTATATGCCGGATCGCCGTCTGCATCCTCGTCGAAGAAATGTCCGCTTTGAACTGCCAGATATATTGTATGGTCCGCAAAAGGTTCTATATTATCCATATCTATGATCTCATAGTATGTCGAGTTGTCCTCTGAATAAAATGCTGTATATCCTCCGAGGAGTGTAGCGATGTTCAGTTCGTTTTGGTCGTATCCGTTTACTAAAGGTGATGCAAAGAACGGATCATCACCAAGTTTATCGCCGTTGGTTTTCTGAATGGCAGTGACTACGTATGTGCGGTCGTCTCTGAATTCTCCGTCAGACTCAACCTTGGAATCCGACAGATCTTTTCCGGAAACCATTCCTATAAGATTTACGGTATATCCGTCAATTTCCTGGGTTTCGTTCAAGGAAACTGCATCTTTGGATTCAAAAGCAGCTTCAAGTTTTTCGTCGCCGATTTCATGTGCCACCTGTTTGGATGTCATATAGTGTATTGCGGCGAAGGCTGTGGATGATGATGCCACAATGATAGCGGTTGTAAGTGCTGCAACCATCGGAAAACGTTTCTTTTTGATATCTCTCATATTCATTATTTGATCCTCCTTGGTAATGCCGATGATCTTTTGGTTGAGTTTATCATCGGGCGTAATTTTCGGTGAAAGGGCATCAAATAAAACTTTATCTATATCTTTCATTGTGCCGGGCCTCCTTTTGTGTTTAATTCGTCTGCAAGTATCGATTTCGCTTTGTGTAATCTGCTTTTTACCGTGCCTTGAGGAATGTGCAGTGTTTTTGCTATATCATTGATCTTTTGATTTTCCATATAATAAAGTAAGACTACGAGTTTTAATTTCTCGGGTAGCCGGTCTACACAATCTCTGACTTGTATTGCAGCTTCATTTTGAATGACGTATTCCTCAGGAGGATTTCCCTCGGATAAATCGTTTTTTGAAACCTCTTGCGGTATGTATTCCTCTTCAAGTATTCTTTTTCTGCGTGCAAATTTTCGTTTCTTTTCCTTCCATAGATTTACAGCCACCGAAAGAATCAGATTCTTTGCATCCCTCTCTCCCTCGGGAAACCCTGTACCACTCAGAATCTTTACAAAGGAATCCTGATACAGATCGTCGGCTTTGTGTTTATCCCTGGTCAGATAGCAGCAGAAGGAATATATATCTTTTCCGTACTTGCTAATGAATTGCTCTAGCTTCATTTTTGGTATTGTACTCCTGTTTCTTTTATATCCGGATATGAAAGCTTTCAACAGGGGGTATTGCCCCGGAATTGAACCCTTTCACTAATATATCGTTTTTAGAATGAAAAAGGTTCATTTTTCTGCAAAAAAATTCTAAGATGCTATGCGGGTAAATCTTCGTATGTTATAATAATGCTTATATAATCAATGTTTTGGAGAATAAATTATGTTGAGAAAATTCAATGCGATAATCAGTATGGCTACATTGTTTTTGCTCATAATACATATGATAATGGGAAGCTTTTCACTTATTGGGGTGACAGACCACGGCAATAGGATAATGACGATTATGTCATTCATTATGCTTGCTCTGGTTGTTATACACATAATTATCGGGACGATACTCACGGTAAAGACCATAAAGCTCACAAAAAAATCAGGAGCGTCCTACCCGAAACAGAACCGTCTTTTTTGGACGAGGCGAATCAGCGGATTTGCTATCATATTATTTGTCATTTTTCATCTTGTCATCTTTGGTATTTCACATCTGGGTGGGGGACATGTTTTCGTTTTCGCCCATGCACAGCTGATCTTTTCAATCCTCCTTGTTGCTACAGTTGCCGTGCATGTTATTTCTAATATAAAGCCGCTTTTGATATCGTTTGGGTTTAGAGGCGGAAAGGTTTATGTCAAAGACATTCTATTTGTGATGTCGATCATCCTTTTGTTTGCTACGATAGCTTTTATCGCATTTTTTATTCGGTTTAATTTTGTTTAGAAATGAGTACAATATAAGGGACTTAATATGGTTAATATAATTGGAGCGGGTCTTGCCGGATTGTCGGCAGCCATAACCCTTGCAAAAAACAATATAGCTTCAAATCTCATATCGGTGTACCCGTCCGAGCGGGCACAGTCGGTTCTCGCCCAGGGAGGAATAAACGGCGCGTTAAATACCATGGGTGAGGAAGACGAGCCGACGAATCATTTCAACGACACGATGCACGCCGGAGTTGACATAGCAGATCCCAAGGCTGTGCGCGGGCTTACACAGACTGCGCCCGAGATACTTCGATTTTTAAGTGGCATAGGCGTTGCGTTTAATATGTCAAACGAGGAGATCGTCCAGAGAAATTTTGGCGGACAGAAGAAGAAGCGAACAGCCTACGCAAGGAGCAGCACCGGGAAGATCCTCATGACGGCACTTATAGATGAAGCAAGAAAATATGAAGACAAGGGACTTATAATCAGATATCCAAACCATGAATTATTAAGGCTTATACTTGATGAGAAAAATTCATCCTGTCGCGGAGTTGTAATAAAAGACACATACACACGGAAAATCATGAATTTTTACGGGACGATAATACTTTGTCTTGGCGGCATGAACGGTATGTTTCCGGAGAGAACCACAGGCACTACCGCCAATACCGCAAATGCACTCGCGACCATGTTTTCGCAGGGGCTTCGTCTAGGAAATCTCGAGATGATACAGTACCATCCGACGACCATAGGCATTACGGGAAAGAGATGCCTTATCTCCGAGGCTGCCAGAGGTGAGGGTGGACGGCTCTGCGTTATGCGTGATGACAAGCCGTGGTATTTTATGGAAGAAAAATACCCTGAGCTTAAGAATCTGATGCCGAGAGATGTGGTGTCGCGGGAAATGTATTTTGTTGTCAGACAACCTGACACGGGAAATCAGGTCTATCTCGATATGAGAGGACTTGATGAAAGTACGTGGGAGAGTAAGCTTCCGGATCTCAGAGAGGAGATAATCTATTACATGTCCTTGGATCCCAAGACGGAGCTCATTCCGGTTGAGCCGGGCATCCACTATTTTATGGGAGGTATCGATGTTGATGTAGATCATCGCACAAATATAGAAAACCTCTATGCTGCAGGCGAGTGCTGCAATCAGTATCACGGCGCAAACAGGCTCGGCGGCAATTCCACCATGGGAGCAATCTACGGGGGACGTGTTGCAGCAGAGCATATAATGGAAGTGTCAGATAGTTATAAATCGGATTCGGGGGATGAGGTATCAACAGGTCTCGAAGAATCGGGAGTTCAAGATACTGCTTCTTCATTGCTCTGCGAGAGACTTGGAAGCATACTCTACGAAGCGATTGGGATAGTGCGTGATGAAGCGGGGCTTAAAACCGGTTTGGACAGGGTGGAGTCGCTTGAAAAAGAGAGAGAGTATAGCGCTCTTGAGAAAGCGAGATTTGCTCTGGCAAAGGCGATTATACAGTCTGCCATATTCAGAAAAGAAAGTCGTGGGGCGCATTACCGTTCGGACTATCCTGACAGGGATGAAGATCAGAGAAAACCAACCATAGCAGAGATAACAGGCGGAGCTATAAAAATATCATACAAATAATATGAAGATAATGATAAATATTTTGAGACATCTGGCGGGTGAGGATGACTCGTTCTGGCAGAAAATCGAATATGAGACGGATGAAAAAAATGAGACGGTTCATTCTGCTCTTGCGCGTATCAATAAGCTTGCCGAAGAAGGAATCTGTGATACAGAGGGAAGAAAAGTCGATGCGATCATGTGGGAGAGCAGTTGTCTCCAAAAAAAATGCGGTGCCTGCGCGATGGTGATAGACGGAGAGCCGAAGCTGGCCTGCGATGCTTTTCTTAAGGATTATGATGGGACGATAACGATAGAGCCGCTTAAGAAATTTCCGATCATCTGTGATCTGATCGTAGATAGAAGCATTATGCGCGAAAATCTTCAACAGATGAAAATCTGGCTTGAGGACTCCGTAAAGATCCGTGAAAAAAAAATTGATGATGTCTACGATTCAAGCAGATGTCTTCAGTGCGGACTCTGTCTCGAAGTCTGCCCGAATTTCTGCCCGGGCGACAGCTTTTTCGGGGCAGCAGCCATCATCCCTACCACCAGACTCTTGTCTTCAATCGAGCCCGGTAAACGGGATGAACTAAGAAAGCTCTACAGGAAGCATGTTTATTCGGGCTGCGGCAAATCCCTTGCATGTATGGATGTTTGCCCTGCGGGGATAGAGACAGACCGACTGCTCTCGACGTCAAACTTTATATCGATGTGGAAGAGAAAGTGACGGGTTTGAGTGTTTTCTTCCTGTCTTTTTTCTCACTCATGCACTTAGTCATGCATTTAAGAGTCCCATTCACCAACGGTTACACAATCTATTTCTTTAAACTGTTTAAGCTGTATGTCATTTGTGAGAAACAGATCACACCCTCTTAAACAAGCAACAGCAAGTTGCAAGCAATCCATTGTCTTAAAATGTTCGTAATCTGCTCGGATTTTTGAAGCTTTTTTCGCAATATCAAGTGTAATCGGTATCAGTTCAATATCATTTTCACTCACAAACTCAAAAAAGACATCAATCTTTTCGATATTATTTGTTTTATAAGGATAAACCAAGTATTCTTCACAAGTTATAGTAGATGAGATCATTGGCTTCCCCTCTGATAAAAGCTGTTCAAATATTGTTTTTGTTGTCTGTCCGAAGTTGACATCATCATCCAAGAAATAAATAAAAGGTGCTGTGTCAACAAACACTTTTTTATAATCTATCATTTGAACGAAGCTCCTTTATGTATTCGCCAGCATCGGTAGTAAACATTTTTTCACCTCTGCCCATATATCTGCTTAAGTCAATGTCCTTTCCTTTTGCCTGAGGCTTCACAATATCAAGAACGGTTATTAAAACCTGCTGACCAGCGGTTAATCCCATTTCTTCATCCATAACAATATGAGAACCATTGAAATGTCCCTTTGCCGTTGATAACATTGTAATCACATCCCTTCGATAACTCTTATTAGACCCATTATATCATCATCACTTCTAATTTCAATGAAATATTATTAATAAACAGTAAAAAAAGATTCCGGAAGCCTTGTTGTATGGTAATCGCGGAAGCCTACTTTTATGCCATTTTTTCTTCGGTTTTAGCCGAAATCAACTCTTTACACGTGAGTCATGAGAAAAGCGCTTCAAATATTTAAAAAAAGTGCTTCAAATCTGCTCATTCAGAGCATAAAAAAATCCCCGAAAACTTTGAAAAATCAACGTTTCCGG
>CAJOQF010000221.1 GCA_905236295.1 uncultured Eubacterium sp.
GCTGCTGCAATACATAAAAGAGCATTACGAAGATAAAGAAAAGGCATTATATATATCGCTTGATGATTTTCATTTTCAGGCTGTTACTCTGTATGACGCGGCAGAATACGCATATCAACATGGTGTGGTGGCACTTTTTATAGATGAGGTGCATTATCATCCGTTATGGGCGCAGATGATTAAGAACCTGTATGACACATATACTGACTTAAAGATTGTCTATACGGGTTCGTCTATGTTGCAGTTGGATAATGCGCAAGCCGATTTATCAAGAAGGCAGACGGTGTATGAACTATACGGTTTTTCGTTCAGAGAGTTTTTGCAGTTTAAGGGAATTGTTGATATAAAGCCTGTGACTATAGACACCTTGATTCATAGTCATGTCGATTTGTCAATGCAAATCAATCAGAGTTGTCGTCCGTTGGCTCTGTTTGATGAATATATAAAAACAGGTTATTACCCGTTTACGATGGAGGCTAAAACGGATTATTACGAACGCTTGCAACAAATAATGCAACTATCTATCGACCAAGACATTCCGCTTGTGGAGGACATCTCTTTTACCACTCTAAGAAAGATAAAAAAACTGCTTGTCATTATTGCATCGCAAGTACCGTTTGAACCCAATATTACAACCCTTTGTCGCGAGGTGGATGCCACAAGAAATATCGTTGTAAAACTTCTGTCACTGCTCGAAAGAGCGGGCATTCTGGCTCTGTTGAGCAGGGAGACGCACAGCTATAAGGCTTTATCAAGACCGGATAAGGTGTTTTTGAACAATACAAATCAAATGTACGCCTTAACAGGCAATGCGAATAGAGGTACAGTGCGGGAAACATTTTTCTTTAATCAAGTGCAAACCAATCACCACCTTACAATGCCACCGCAAGGCGATTTTCTTGTAGATGACAAATATCTCTTTGAGGTCGGCTGGGCAGACAAAAGCTTCAAACAGATAAAAGACTTGCCTGACAGTTATCTCGCTGTTGATGATGTGGAGTATGACTTCGGCAACCGCATACCTCTCTACCTGTTCGGATTCCTATATTGAGGTGAAAGGTGAAAACTGAAAATTGAAAGGTGAAAACTGAAAATTGAAAGGCGGTAATCCAATTTGTGTTGAATACAAACGGCGGATTACCGCTTTTGTATGTATAGTTCTCATCCTCCACAGCGGCAAAACCTACACCCCTTTAGGCGTGGAAGTGAAGTAACAATAAGCCTTACGGCGTTGGTTCGCCGCAAGGTTACAACGTAGGGACGTGGCTCGTCCACGTCCGCAAAAAGCGACCTTTGACATATTGGATTACCGTAAGTTCTTATCAGAAACTTAATATCTGTTTCATATTTTTATATTGGAAACTTAAAATTTGCACTAAATTTTCATATTGGAAACTCAAAATTTATACAATATTTTTATATTGGAAACTCAAATTTTGCATTTTTATTTGGTTATTTCATTGAAATGTAGTATTTTTGCGGCGTTATTCACAAATAATAGGATAAGAATATGATTAGCGATGAACTTTATTTGGAACTCAACGACTTTTTTATCAGCAAGATAAGAGAGACAGATTTGACCTATAAGCGGTATTTGTACGATCGGATAAATTGGCAAGCAAGAATGATTTGCATACGCGGTCCTCGAGGAACGGGCAAGACAACGATGCTGCTGCAATACATCAAAGAACATTATAGCAATCTTGATGAGGTTCTGTATGTAACGCTTGATGATATCAGACTTCAAAACCTTACAATCATCGATATAGCCGAATATGCCCATTTACACGGTGTCAAAGCTTTGTTCTTGGATGAAGTACATTATATCCAACATTGGGAACAAATGCTTAAAAATGTATATGACAGGTTCAGTACTCTGAAAGTGGTTTATACGGGTTCGTCTATATTGCAGTTGGCAAAATCGGAGGCTGATATGTCAAGACGGCAGACAGTATATAATCTGACAGGTTTTTCGTTTAGGGAATATCTGCTGTTTAAGGGAATATATGACGCCAAACCGATGAGGTTGGATGATATATTAAAGAATGTTACGCATCTCACGACTAATGTTTTCAAGTCGTTCAGACCTATAGCATACTTTGATGAGTATTTGAGAAACGGCTATTATCCTTTTATATTGGAAGGCAAACAAGACTATTACGAACACTTGCAGAGCATAGCTAATGTGGTTATATTTCAGGATATACCTTTGATAGAAAAGGACATAAGTTTTGCCACATTGCAGAAAGCACGGAAACTGTTGAGTTTACTCTCAAAGATAGTGCCGCTTGAACCGAATATCTCTACATTATGCAGAGAGGTGGGAGCGGCAAGAGAGGTGATTATCAAACTGCTTTCGCTTCTTGAAAAAGCAGGTATGTTGAGATTGCTAAAAAAGGATATTAATAGTTATAAACAACTGTCTCGACCGGATAAAATCTACCTTGATAACACCAACCTGATGCACGCTTTGCAACCGATAGTCAATAAAGGCAGTTTGAGAGAAACATTCTTTATGAACCAGTTATCACACATTGCCGATGCCAGTATGCCCGAGAAAGGAGACTTTCTCGTGAATGAACACTATACATTTGAGATAGGCGGCAAAGACAAGACCTTCAAGCAGATAAAGGATACTCCTGATAGTTATATTGCCGTTGATGACACAGAAATTGGTTTCGGCAACCGCATACCACTCTGGCTCTTCGGATTCCTATATTGAATTTTATTTTCCGACTGAAATATATTGCAAAAACTTATCTGCGGTAATCCAATTTGTGTTGAATACAAACGGCGGATTACCGCTTTTGTATGTATATACGTGTATTGATGCGAAGGATAGGTATCCGTTCGGTATCCCTTCGCTATCCATATAGTGAAAATAAATAACAACAAACTTAATTGAATATGAAAAAGTATTTACTTATTGCAGTAGCACTTCTATCGGCAGGAGCGACAAGCCTTGTGAAGGCGGACACTCCCGTGCAAGTGGGTGATTTGTACTATTTTCTCAATAACGAGGACAAAAC
>CAJOQF010000222.1 GCA_905236295.1 uncultured Eubacterium sp.
CGAGCCGCTTCCGTATTATGCGGAGCCAACCGAGAGCCCGGTAAGGGATGACGAGATCTCAAGAGAGTTCCCACTAACGATGACAAACGGAAGACTTCCGCAGTTCCACCATTCGACCTTAAGGAATATGCCGGGGATGAGAGAGATCGTTCCTGTGCCTGAGATCTGGATTTATCCGGATGATGCGAAGAAATATGGTATTGAGCCGGAGCAGTGGACATGGGTTGAGTCTGCCAGAGGAAAGATCAGAGCCAAGGCTTATGTGACCAAGGGAATACGCCCGGGTACAGTGTACATGGAGAGGTTCTGGCATCCTGAGACATTAAACACAGAGACACACGGATGGCAGGAGACCAATGTAAATGTGCTTACCAGAAGTGAAGCACCGTTTAATGACGTAGTCGGAACCCATGTGCTTCGAGGCTTCCAGGTTAAGGTTTACCCGGCGGACTGTGCGCCTGAGGGTGTGTGGACAAAACCGTCTGATTTCAAGAGCTGGCTTACTGTCGGACGATCATAGGAGGAACAAAGATGAGTAAACAATACTGTATGGTGGTCGAGGTGGATCGCTGTATCGGATGTCACGGATGCAAAGTTTCGTGCAAATTTGAAAACAGCGTAGGCCTCGGTACATCCAGAGTTTCTGTATATAATATGGGCCCTGTCGGAGAGTTTCCGAATCTTTCGATGTATTTTCTGACGGAGCATTGTCAGCAGTGCGAGAATCCCAGCTGTACCAAGGTGTGTCCGACCGGAGCTTGCTTTAAGAGCGAAGAGGACGGAGTTGTACGCATTGACCGTGACACCTGCATCGGATGTCAGAGCTGCATGAAGGCCTGCCCGTATCACGCAAATAATTTCAACAATGAGCTCAGGGTTATGGATAAGTGTGATATCTGCTCACAGCTTAGAGACAAAGGCGAGACGCCGGCTTGTGTGTGGAACTGCCCGGGAGGCGCTCTCCACTATGGAGATATCAACGATCCAAAAAGCGAGGTTTCAAAGCTTATCGCAGAAAATGAGGGTCATGTATATAGGCTTAAGGATGAACACGGAAATAATCCGTCCGGCAGATTTATCTTAAAGAACCACAAATGGATAGACATGTTGCCGTTCGAGTTTGAGAGAGCACTCAGGGAGGGAAGATATGAAGAATAAGACAGAGGCGATAGCATTATCAAAGGCTCGCGCAGATCTATATCGTTTCCTCGGAAACCTGTACATAATGGAGGTAGACATAGAGCAGTTGGATTCATTAAAGAAGATGTCATTTCCGGAGGTTAGTGGGGATGATGACGCGGATATGGATCTTAAAGACGGATATGCCCTTATGAAAAAGTATATCGACAATATGACAGAGGACGACATAGATGATCTCGCAGCAGATTTTGCAAAGATATTTCTCGCGGCGGGGGATGCGACCGGACGCGCTGCATTTCCGTACGAGTCTGTGTATGTTGACAAGAGACATCAGGTCGGAGGCTCAACCGAGATGCAGATGAAGGCGCTCTATCTCGAGAGAGGATGGGAGCCGGATCCGAACACATATCGCACGATGTACGATAATATCGGATTGATCTTAGAATACATGGGAATCATCTGCGATGAGATTGCGGATGCTTATGAAAACGATGACGAGGCAAAGGCAAAAGAGCTTCTAAACGAGCAGAAGAAGTTTGTAAAAAAACATATCACGAACTGGGTGTATTCTTTTACAGCTGATGTGACAAAGTATGCCGAGAGGGACTTTTATAAGGGAGTTGCTCTGGTCACAAACGGTTTCATAAAGAAGGATACAGAGTTTTTGAAGGAAGGAGAAAAGGCATGGGGTATAGAATAGAATCAAATCGCTTGGACGAGATTATATCAGAGCTGAAAAATGAGTACCGCATTTTTGCGCCATGTCTCGATGCACAAAAGAAACGTGTCCGTTACCGGGAGATAAACTCCGCAGATCAGATCGTGCTCGACAGACAGTCGGACTTTTCTCCTAAGGAGGTCTACTATCCGATATCACAGGTTATGTTCTATTTCAAAGAGGGCGGAGTTGAGGATGCTGTGCTTGCGGATGAGAGAAAGATCCTCATTTTTGCCAGGGCGTGTGATATCAATGCAATAAGAAGACAGGACGCCATCTTCCTAAAGAATGGAGCAAGCGAGGACTATTACTACAAGAGACTTCGAGAGAAAGTAAAATTTGCGCTTATCGAGTGCGAGAAGAGTTTTGAGAACTGCTTCTGCGTATCGGTGGGGAGCAACGAGACCTCCGATTACAGTCTCGCCTTCCGTTTCGGGGAGGAGATACTGATCGATGTCTGTGATGACGGGTTTAAAGAATTCTATGAAGATGAGGACAAGGTTGATTTTAAGCCGGAGTTTATAAAGGAGAATGACAAGAAGATAAAGATTCCGGAGATAAAGCGTGAAAACTTAAAAGCGATAAGCGACCTTGACTATTGGAAGAAATTCGACGACAAGTGCGTGGCGTGCGGAGGTTGCAACACGGTATGCGGCACCTGTACCTGTTTTGACACCGTGGATATCACCTATGACGAGGGCAGTAACGACGGTGAGAGACGGCGCACCTGGTCGGGATGTATGCTCACCGACTTTACCAGAACCGCCGGAGGAGCGCTTTCGAGAAAAACTCAGGGAGCGAATATGAGATTTAAGGTGCTCCACAAGTTTTACGATTACAAGGACAGATTCGGAGAGGAGAATATGTGTGTCGGATGTGGCAGATGTGATATCCGCTGTCCGGAGGAGATCTCGTTCTTTGATACGGTGTGTGAACTTGCAGATGAGATAAAACAGGCTTTTTAAAGGAGAATAGTATGAATCAATTTTCTAATACCGAATTCGGAAATGTGTTGGTTAATGCACAGATAGAGATCGGAGAAAAATATGGAATCGATCTTGATAATATTATGAAGCCCGCGCCTCATCGTATATTGCAGGTTGTACATGAGACAAAGGCAGAGTTCACCTTCAGGGTGGCTTTCAAATACCCGACAAGACACGGACAGTTCTGTATGTTGTCGATACCGAAGGTCGGGGAGGCTCCGATCTCGATAAGCGGAAGAGGCAACGACTGGGTTGAGTTTACGATCCGCAAAGTTGGAAGACTTACAGACGGAGTCTTTGAGCTGCGTGAGGGAAATGTAATCTACTTAAGAGGACCTTTCGGACATCCGTGGCCGGTTGATGAGACTTTTGCGGGAGCGGACAAAAACCTTGTAATAATCAGCGGAGGAACGGGACTTGCTCCGGTGCGCACGACGATCAATTATTTTTACGACCATCCGGAGAATATAAAGAATCTCTATCTGATATCGGGATTTAAGGATGTAAACGGCGCTCTCTTTAATGAGGAGAGAGAAAAGTGGTCAAAGGCAGATAAGTTTAACACAATATACACCCTTGACGATTCTACGGCGCCGGGATTTGAGACCGGCATGGTTACAGCCCACATAGGAAAGATTCCGTTTGAGAGTTTTGGAGACAACTACAGTGTGGCTATAGTGGGACCTCCTCCAATGATGCATTTCTCAGCCCTTGAGTGCATGAAACATGGCGTACCCGAGGAGAAGATCTGGGTTTCGTTTGAGCGCAAAATGCAGTGTGCAGTCGGAAAATGCGGGCATTGCAAAATAAATGAAACTTATGTATGCTTAGAGGGACCGGTGCTTCATTACCCGAAGGCAAAGACATTGTTTGATTAAAGGATCGGTCAAATACAAGCATAGAAGGATGTTTATATGACCGACCAGCAACTGATATATTTTACCACGATAGTTGAACTAGGCAGTTTTTCCGAGGCGGCGTTCGAATTACATATTTCCCAGTCTTCCATCAGCAAGCAGATCATGCAGCTTGAGGACGAGCTCGGGGTGAAGCTGTTTGACCGCTCGTCCAGAAAAGCAAGGCTTTCAAGGGCGGGGGAGTATCTGTATCCGGACGCTGTCTCCGCCCTGCAGCACATAGACCACCTCAAAGCTTCGGCGAAGGAGATGGCAACATCGGACAAGACAGTGTTAAACATACTGACACTGCCGGTTATCGGTCATTACAATTTCTATATTCCCATTCAGATGTTTGAGGATGAGCACAAGGATTATGAGATCTCGTTCGATGAGATTGAAGAGCCGGATATGTACAGGCGCATGAGTCTGTTGGATTTTGACGCGGCGATCACATATTTCAATCCGAACCATACGGTGACTGACGCTGTGTTCTATCCGCTTGTTGAGGATGAGATGGTGGTGGTCTGCCCGGAGGATCACAGGTTCTGCAAAGAGGAGTTTGTCACTCCGCAGATGCTCGACGACGAACCCGTGCTTGCGATGCAAAAATATACCATCATCAGTCAGCTGTACGAATTGTACTTAAAAAAATACGGATCAAATCCTCATATTATATTCCGCGGAAGACCCGGAACGATCCTTTTCGGTGCAGAGGCAAAAAAAGGCTGTGCGCTGACAACCAGGGTGCACACCGAGCCGATAAAGCTCTCGCATGTATCGCAGATTCCGCTCGATCCTCCGCTTAAGGGGGCGCTCGGGATCATGTTAAACAAGCAGAGCAAAAATAAAGAGATCATTGGAAAACTCGTTGCAACCCTCTCCGGATACTGGGGAGTATGAGTATCCTATTTACAAATTATTCTCCGGATGTTATCATGTTGGCATTCGGAGATTTTCTTATCCCGCCCGTATAGTATAGGGGGGATCTTATGAAACAATCTTTCAAACTTTTTAACATTTTATTCTGTTTAATTCTCATATTAACTTTTATACCTGCAGCAAAACTTCAGGCGAGATCATCCGGCTTTATCGTGTTGTCCGATTATTCGGTGTCAATGAATATTGACGAGGGATTTTATCTTGTTGCCTTTTGCACGAACGGGGATGATGTCAGATTTAAGTCATCTTCATCGTCGGTCGCGTCTGTAAACAAATACGGTTATGTCACCGCAAAAAAAGCGGGAAAGGCAAAGATAACCGCATATACCGGCAATGCGGAGAGCTGTTGCGATATCACTGTAAGGCCGACCGTAATAACCTTGAGCGATACTACATTAAAACTCGAGGCCAACAGGCAGAGAAAGATAACAGCCAAAACCTCCACGGGAGCGGCGGTTGTATGGAGCTCGTCAAAAAAGAGTGTGGCAACAATAGATGATAACGGGGTTGTCACGACCATAAAACCTGGAGAGACTACCATCAAGGCAAAGTGCCAGGGAACGGAAAAGGAGTGTCGGCTTACGGTAAAGTCTCCAACGATCTCGCTTTCTCAGAGTTCGGCAACTCTATATCGAAACGATATTATTCTTTTGAAGGCCACGGTCTCATCGGGAAAGTTTGTAAAATGGAAATCGTCAAAGAGCTCTGTTGCCACAGTGACTGACGCCGGTTATGTGCGCGCCCAAAAACACGGCAGCTGTGAGGTATCCGCCACTGTCGATAAGGTGACAAAGAAGTGTAAGATCACGGTGAAACAACCGACGATAAAGCTTGATAAGACGGAGCTTGATCTAAAGGTTGGTAAAAGGGCGACGATCACTGCCACAGTCTCGTCGGGCAACAAACCGGAGTGGACAACAAGCAATGATGATGTGGCTATAGTCAATTCCGAGGGAGTGGTTGAAGCAATAGGAGTCGGCAAGGCAAAGATCACATGTTCCGAAGATGGGGTGAAGAAAATCTGCAGGGTGACAGTGGTCGAAAAATAGCTAAAAATACCATAAAGAAATGGTAAAACATCATTGGAAACAATAAATTAGGGGTAAGATATCTCTGAATATTAAAATGTCAATACTAAAACAATAAAATAAAGTGTCGAATTTGTCGAAATTCGATGCTTTTTTTTGTGTAAATTGCTGAAATATAAAATGATGTGTATAAAACGTACAAAATTAGAGTGATTTTTTTGCGAAAATAGTGTAAAATAACCATAAATGTGTAGCTGTCTAAAAAAAACAGATTGAAAAACACAAATGGGTACGATATAATCATTTCTGTATTTTTTTTAATACAAAGATGGCTATACATCACAGTATTAAATACTAAAACGTGCTGAATGTGATATGGACTCGCACATATCATACTCGGGAGCATGAAAAAGGTGGTGAAAATTATGCTTAGTACAACACTAAAATCCGTGAGGAAAGCTGAAAAGGAAGCAGAGCAGTCTATAGCTGAAGCAAAAGAGAGGGCTGCGCAGATCATCGAGGAAGCGAAAGTCTCCGCTAGAAAGATCGATCACGATGCCAAACTTACAGCTTCTCGCGAAGCGTCTGAGAAGATAGCGGCAGCTGAGGAAAAAGCAGCAGCGGCCAAGGAGGCTTATGCGAGGGAACTTGAGAACTCGCTTGCTGATGAGAAGGCCAAAGCCCAGGCACAGACAGATTCTGTGGTAGAACAGGTTGTGGCTATGCTTACAGCGTAAGTTGCGAGTCTATAATACACAGAAAGGAGAATAATAAATGGCGGTAGTACAGATGCAGCGCATCAATATCGTCGCGCTGAAGACCGACAGAGCAGAGATCATCAAGCGTCTGCAGGAACTTGGCGTGGTTGAGTTGAGTCTCAATTTTGATAAGCTGCGAAAGAAAGTGCGCGTAAGCCGAAAGGATACGTCATCTGCCAGGGCTCAGTTTGAGAAGAATGCCACACAGGCGGATCAGGCCATAGAGATACTCGACAAGTACGTTCCGGAAAAGGGCGGTCTTTCGGGGATCATAAACGGTAAACCGTTTGTGGACAATTACGGTTATAATCGCATTGACGATGACCAGAAGTACTACAAGAAGCAGGCGAGTGAGATTGTAGCACTTGAAAAGGACATTTCTCAGGCAAATGCGGACATCGCAAGATGTGAGAATCAGATAGAGATGCTTGCACCTTGGATGGGTCTTGATGTTCCAATGAACACCCAGGGAACACAAAAGACTGTCGTTCTCATCGGAATGATACCCGAGGGAATCGATGCGTCGGCTATCGAAGCCAAGCTCAAAGCGGCTGACAAGCCGGGTGACAGAGCCGAAATCACAGTCATCTCTAAGGATAAGGATGCTTCATACGTGGCAGTGACCTGCCTTAAGGAGGATCTCGAAGCCATAGAAGAGGGCTTGAGGTCAATAGGTTTCGCGAAACCTTCATATCTTTCGGCGCACGAACCTGCAGAGGAGAAAAACCTCCTTCTCGATGAAATTGAAAAATGCAAAAAGATCATCGAGGAGAATGAAAAGGCAATAGCCGACCATGCGTCAAGCAGAGCCGATTTAAAGATCTTATCAGATTTCTATCGACTCAAGGCTGACAGATATGCAAAAATAGCCGAGCTTCCGCAGACCAAGAAAACCTTTGGGCTGTCAGGATATATTCCGGCGCCGGAGGCAGCGCGTGTTGCAAAAGAAATAGAAGATAAATATGCCGCATCGGTTGAGGTGTTAGAGCTCAAACCGAAGGCGAAACCACCGGTTCTCTTAAAGAACAACTGGTTCTCGCAGGCAACGGAGGGTATCACGGCATCATACGGTATGCCTTCCAAGGGAGAATTTGACCCGACGCTTATCATGTCATTCTTCTACGTTATTCTGTTTGGAATGATGCTTTCCGATGCAGGTTACGGATTGATAATGGTAGTTGCTCTCGGAATCATCCTTATAAAAGGCAAGACGATGGATCCGGGACTGAAGAAAACCCTGAAGATGTTCTGGTGGGGCGGATTGTCCACCTTCGTCTGGGGTCTGTTGTTCGGCGGATTCTTCGGAGATGCGATAGGCATTTTCTCGGGAACGTTCGGAGACGGAAGCGTGGCATTTCACGGATTCTGGTTCGAGCCTATCGGACAGCCGATGAGACTTCTTATGTACTGTCTCATAATCGGACTTATCCACCTGTTCTTCGGACTTGGACTTAACGGATATCTGATGCTCAAAAAGAAAAACGTTGTCGGATTTATCTGCGACGTAATAGCATGGTATCTCTTCCTTATCGGACTTATAATCATGCTTCTCGGCTCAAGCCTCTTCGCATCGATGGCTACGGGTACAGAGTTTGCAAATATTCACATTAGTCCGGCGATGAACACGGCAGGAATGGTACTTGCGATCATCGGCGGTGTGATCATCCTTGTGATGGCGGGACGCAGAAAGAAGAACTTCGGAATGAGAATCCTTCTCGGTGTTTACGACATCTACGGTATCACCGGATGGCTTTCAGACTGGCTCTCATATTCGCGTCTTCTTGCTCTCGGTCTTGCGACCGGAGCCATCGCTCAGGTTATCAATATGATATGCCAGATGCTCCACGATATGGTGGGCGGACCGGTCGGAGTAATACTCTTCTTGGTAGTATTTATAATCGGACATGTCGCAAACATGGCTATCAACCTCTTGTCTGCATACGTTCATACAAACCGTCTCCAGTTCGTAGAGTTCTTCGGAAAATTCTACGATGGCGGTGGCAGACCGTTTGAGCCGTTCAAGGCTGAGACCAAATATGTGCGCTTCACTACGAGCAAGGCAACGAGCAAGAAATAATCTGTCAAACGCTCGCGTATATAGTAAATAAAAAATAAAAGTCACCGAGCAATTTCGGTGATCACTCTAGAACTAAAAAAACACAATAAATGTTTAGGAGGAAAAAAACATGATGTTAGATGGTGCAACATTAGGTAATGTGTTGGTAATTGTTGGTGCAGCTCTCGCTGTAGGACTTGCAGGTGCAGGTTCAGCCAGAGGCTGCGGTATCGCCGGACAGGCGGCAGCAGGTGTAACATCAGAGGATCCGAGTAAGTTCGCAAGAGCCCTCATCCTTGAGCTTCTCCCGGGTACACAGGGTATTTACGGATTGCTTGTAGCTTTCCTCGCTCTCGCTCAGGCAGGCGTTCTCGGCGGCGGCGGAGTTGACTCTCTTGAGCAGGGTGCTCTTTACTTCGCGGCATGTCTCCCGATAGCACTTGCAGGTTATGTATCAGGTACTTTCCAGGGCAAGGCTTCAGCAGCTTCCTGCGCGCTCTTCGCTAAGAGACCGGATCAGTTCGGTAAGTCACTCCTCTTCCCTGCGATGGTTGAGACATACGCCATCCTTGCACTTCTCGTTTCTATTCTTGCGCTCGTCAGCGTTTCATAAGAATAATTAAAGAGTAGAAATAATTAAGGAAGGAGCAAAAGGCTTATGGCAGGAATAGATAA
>CAJOQF010000223.1 GCA_905236295.1 uncultured Eubacterium sp.
ATACCGTCGTGGCTGTAGGCAGTGCCGCAACAAGCACAAAGATTTCCGATGTAAGCTCGGTATCGAATGCGGGAATAAGTTTGACCGCAACTATCGCAAGCAGCGGTATGATGATCAGCCTTATGACTGCAACTATCCACATCTCCCTGCCTTTAACGATATTTTTCACCTTGAGTCTCGAAAGAGACAGTCCGACAACTATCATTGAAAGCCCTGCCGTGATATCGGACACATACCCTGCACCGGTCTGCACAATATCCGGAAGCGGTATCTGAAAAATAAAGAATATCAGACCGATCACAATGGCGATGTTGATGTTATTTAAAAACATCTTTCTAAAGCTGATCTTTTGCTTTATGTTGTAGTTTTTTGTAACAACCTTCTGTCCTATTGAAAAGATCAAAAGATTTGTCGCTATATTGGCAAAAGCGACCAACATCATGCCCTCGTCACCATAGACTCCGAGCACCAGTGGAAATCCCATGAATCCGCTGTTTGAAAACATGCAGACAAACACCCAGGAACCGACATCACCTTTCGCCACATGAAATATTTTAGCCGTCAAAAATCCGAGAAACATCCCACCGATATGAAGGGCGAAGGTTGCTATAAACAGCACGCCCGCATGCTTTAATATTCCGACATCAAACGGTCGTATCATCGAAAGAAAGGCCGTCGCCGGAAATGTCACCGAAACTATAAAATTCGACAGATACTGTGCTATATTTGACGGCATTATGTTTCTTCTGCCGATTATAAATCCCAAAAATACGAGGGCGAATAAAATTATCACCCTCGAAGTTATAAGATACAATTTTTTACCTCGCTTTTCACGATAAGATTATTTTTTAATCTTAACTTTTTTTACGGAACTGAATTCCGAATAAATCTTCTGTGTTCCTATCTTTTTATAGCTTCTGACACGCACATAGTATGTCTTGTTCTTTTTAAGCTTCTTTGTGGTGTAAGAAGTCTTGCTTGTCGTTACTGTCTTAGCGGACTTGGTAAATGCCTTGTTTAATGCATATTGAACCTGATATCCCACAGCGCCCGACGCTTTCTTGTAGCTCACCTTCAGCTTATAGCCCTTGACATTTTTTGCGGATTTGATCGTCGGCACTGCTATGGTATCATTCACCGTCTTGTAAGAGGTGTTTTTAAGCTTTCCGGGAACATATGTCACAACTTTGACTTTGCCCGGAGAATTAACTGCAAATGCTCCTGAATATTTGTTGCACCTATAATAGTTTGCAGTCGGAGTTGTCCCATCCGTCGTGTAGTAGTACCATGCATTTTTATCGCCACCGCTTATTAAAACCTGATATTTGCTGCCGGTCTTTACAAATGTAACGGTAGGTGATGTACTTATTTCACTCACCTCAGGAAGCTTGCCTTTATCGGTATAATAGTCTGATTTCGATTCTCCGTATGTAGAATCGAGCACACAGTCCATGAGAAGACCGTCCCAGAGTTCCTCCTCTACATGCGCCTTTGCATTTTCCGGATCATCCTCTATAGTATCCCAGTACTCATCACTCTTAAGAAAATAGAAGTAATTCATATCATAACCGGAATAAGTGCCATCCTCGTTATATCCACCGTCATCCCATGTAAGGTCGATATTGTACCAGTTGTCATCGATCATTACGCGATTCCACTCATGACCACCGTCTATTTCGTCATAGCTTGTGACGGCAAAACAGTCTATACCCGCTCCGTTACAAAGAAGCTCAAACGCCGTCGAATAGCCGGCGCATACGGTCTTGTCCGTAAAAAATGTACTGTAAGCTGTCTGATCATAAGCTCCACCATCCTTATTATATGCATCATAATCATACTCAACCATATTACAGATCTGGTCATGGAAATACTGTACTTTTTCAAGATCTGTCTGATATACTGTGGCCTCAGCAATAAGCGAATCTGCCTTATCCTTTAACTCTTTCGTGATCTTCGCCCTCTTAGCTCCATTCTCAAAGCCTTCAGCTACCAGCGGAACAACTATACAACCATCGCCATCTTCAAAGACCCATACCGCTGTATCCAGGAAATAAAACTGAGGATTAGTATAAAAAAACAAATAGTATAACCCTGTCAGCAAGCTGACACCCTTTTCTCCCGAGAAAGATGCCGGCGCCTCAAACAACATATCCTCTGAATAATAACAGGTGAACCCATCAGAATACTCTACCGTCAACTCAAGATCCTTATTCCCGTTGAGAATGCTGTTCGATACCTCCTCAAGGGCATCCCATACCTTTTTTTCATCCTTATTCAGCTGATTATAAACGTAGTTTGATGAATATTTGTCCCACTCGGCATTAGCATAGCCAGCCGAACCAACGCTTGCTATTTCTTCTGCATCCGGTATATTCTTAATATCCACATCCGGCTTTTGGGTTATCGGACCATGCTTAAAAAGGCCGGTAGGTTTTCGGTTTTCTACCGTCTTTTGTGTTTCATTGTTCCCAGCCGCCCATGTAAACACAGGGGATGCTATAGAAGCGAGCGCAATGGCTCCCGTTAATGTTGCCGTGGTCAGTTTCTTTAATAATTGGTTCATATATTTTCCTCCATCAGCTGCAGATAATTTCTGCGCCTGTCTCGGTGACAAGCACCTGAATCTCCCACTGTGCGGACGGCAAACCATCGTCGGTGATCGCTGTCCACTCATTTTCTTCGTCAATATATATCTTCGCCTCTCCCATATTTACCATCGGCTCGATGGTAAACATAAGTCCCGGCGCAAGAACCATCTTCGTACCCGGCTTGGTGTTGTAACCAACCCACGGATCCTCATGAAACTCTAATCCTACTCCATGTCCGCCGATCTCCTTAACCACGGTGTAACCGTTTGCAAAGGCGTGGTCATGAACCGCAGCCCCCACATCTCCGAGGAATCCCCACGGTTTGACCTGGGCATATCCCCTCTCAACGCACTCCTTTGTCACCCGAACCAGCTTGCGTTTTTCCTCGGATACATTTCCAATCAGGAACATACGCGATGCATCGGAAAAATAGCCGTCAAGGATGGTAGAGCAGTCGATATTTACAATATCTCCGTCCTTGAGGATGACATCTTTTGACGGTATGCCGTGGCATACCTCTTCATTTATGGAAGTACACACACTCTTCGGATAACCGTTGTAGTTTAGCGGAGCCGGGATACCGCCCATGCGGGTCGTCTCCTCGTATACTATTCTGTCAATCTCCTCCGTAGACATGCCCACGCACACCTTATCCTCAAGTATATCGAGCACCTCTCTGTTTATCTTGGCGCTCTCCTTTATCTTTTCAATCTGATCCGGCAGTTTTATGAGCTTTCTGGCGGGAACTATATGTCCCTGTGCCCTCAGACTTTCAATCTTCTCATCAAACGCCTCATGACATTTTTTATATTTTTTCCCACATCCGCACCAACACGGATCATTTCTTCCTACTTTCATTTATTCGTACCATTTCTTGTGTTCAAGTATAACGTTTCCAAAATCGACCTTATCCCAGAGTTCTTTGTCAAGCTTTACCTTATGTTTTGATAAATACAACTCTTCGTAAGTAGCTGCCTGAGCATCAAGGTTGTCGTAGAGGATATCTTCTTCCTCCGAGACAACCTTCTGAGCCTTTTCGGCCATTGCAACGTTATACATACTCTCATCAAGCTTCTCTTTGTCCACACCGAGTCTTTGAAGCTGTTCATCCGTGATGTCCTCGTAAAAGTCGGTCTTTGAATATTCCAGATCCTTCTCCTCAGAGACATCGAGAACTATCTTCTTCTCATCGGCTATACTGCAAAAGATATAGTCATGCACCGCCATATCTATAACATGCTGTTTTGCCGCAGCCCTGACGAACGAACCGTTTGTGTGGACATTCCAATACTGATTTGTGTTTTCAGGGTTGTAGACATATGCATCCGTCTCAACCTTCATCTCCTCATATGCTATATAAAACGCAATATCCTCCAGAGTAAACGGTGTATCGTCCACCGTCATGATCTGGAGGTTGAGATTCTTGTTGAATATAAAGGTTTTGTTCCTGCCTGCGCCCGAGCGCAAAAACACTACGAGCGCAAGCGCAAACACAATACCTGTAACTATCAGAATACGTATATGATTCTTTTTTTTCATTATAATACTCGTCTTACTGACAATATAGTCCTGTATGTGGCTGTACCATAGCAAATTCCGGATCTTCTGCTCGCAGCGTGAACGATCTGACCGCCTCCCATATAGAGAGCCACATGTCCGCTGTAGCAGATCAGATCACCCGCCTTTGCGTTGGCGTAGCTTACTTCCGTACCGCACGAGCGCTGTTCTCCGGAAGTTCTTGGTATTGATATTCCAAAATGTGCAAATACATACTGTGTAAAGCCCGAGCAGTCCGCTCCGGTATTTGGATCTGTGCCACCCCAGACGTATGGATTTCCGACAAACTGGCAAGCGTAGGAGACTACATCTGATCCGCTGACTGATGTTGAATATCCCGGATCGGAGCCACCGCCGCCTGATGATCCGCCACCACCTGACGAGCCGCCACCTTCATTTGACGAACCTCCTCCTGATGAGGATCCACCCGATGAGGAACCGCCGCTTGAAGAGCTGCCTGAAGATGATGAGGATGAACTGCTCGAAGAGCTGCTTGCCGCCGCTGCCGCCTCAGCCTCTCTCTTTGCCTGCGCCGCCTCCTCTTTTTTGATCACTTCATTCTGTTCGTTGATAGTGGCTCTGTACTGTGCAGCAAGCTGTTTTGCCTCGGCAAGCTCGCTCTCATAACCACTCATCTCACTCTGCATCTTGCTTAGGATAGAGTTGAGTTCGCTCTCCTGCTCCTCATAGTTGGCCTGCATATCTTCAAGCTCGGCCTTCTCGTCCTCAAGCTCTTCCTTCAGATCGGCAACCTCCTTTTTGGTCGCTACAAAATCATCCAAAAGCTCTCTGTCATAGTCATATACATCCGAGTAATATTTGATCCTGTTTATTACCTCGGCTATACTGTCCGCCTCAAGGATTGATGCTATCATCGAATTGGTACCGCTTATGTACATGAAACGGATACGCTTCGACATATTGGAGTACTGACTCTTCTCCTTTTTCTCGGCTTTTTTTAATTTCTTTTTTGCAGTTTCAAGCTCGGCATTTTTTGCTTCGAGCTCATCGGCGAGGATATCCATATCCACAAGCAGACTGACAAGCTCAGCGTTCTTTGAGTCTATCTTTTCCTGGAGCGCACTCTGCTCATTTTCAATGCTTGAGATATCTCCCTGTACATCATCGAGCTTGTCCTGTGCGTTGTTGATCTTGTTTTGAGCGTCATTGATGGTCGATGCAGATGCAAATCCGGCACCGGAAAATGTCATTGATGCCGTCAATAGAACTGCTGCCAGCTTTTTAAATGGCTTCATTTTATTCTCCTTTTAAGCTTTTCCAAACCCGCAATTCGGGAATGTGCATACATCACACGATAAGCATAACCCACCATGCCCGTATTTGGCAAGGCTTTGTTTGTCCAAAATCTCTCCCGCCATAACTCTCGGCAGTACCAGATCGAATATGGTACGTTTGGCATACATAACGCAGCCCGGAAGGCCCATTATCGGGATGCCGTCACCGTAGTACGCAAGCAGGAACATCGCTCCCGGCAGAACTGGCGCCCCGTAGGATACGATTTGCGCTCCGGTGTCCTTGATCGCACTCGGCGTTGTGTCGTCCGGATCAACACTCATACCGCCCGTACACAATATCATATTGGCACCTTTGTCTATCCATTTGAGGATTTCAGCGGTAATCGACTGTTTTTCGTCATCCATTATGGACTGACCGAGAACCTCTACATCATATTCCTTCAGTTTATCTCTAATGACCGGTCCGAATTTATCCTCTATCAGACCACTGTAGACTTCACTTCCGGTAGTGATGATGGCTGCCTTCTTTTTCTCGTACGGAATGATCTCAATAAGAGGTGTATCACCCGCCGCAGCTTTTGCGCGCTCCATCTTCTCCTCCTCTATCACAAGAGGAATAACACGCATTCCGGCGATCTTGTCTCCCTTGCGTACCGGAAAATTCGAATGGGTGGTTGCGATCATCATCTCCGGTACGGAATTTACTTTCAAAAGCCTCTCGGTATCAATCTTTAGAAGTCCGTCCACACCGGCGGTTATCTCTATCTTTCCCTCCTTGGGTTCACTCGGAATAAGATGATCATTCTTACAGAGTCCCCAAAGGATCTCAGCTGCCTCGTCCTCATGAAGCATCCCCTCGGTTTTCTCCCACACATAGAGATGCTTTTTCCCTATGGACAAGAGTACGGGAATGTCCTCTTCGGTCACAACATGACCCTTTCTAAACCTTGCATCCTTTGTAACGCCCGGTATGATCTGGGTTATATCGTGACAGAGGACATGTCCGACAGCCTGTTTTGTATCTATGAGTTTCAAACGTTTGCCTCCGTCTTATACTATATCTCTTTTTTACCACCCTTTATAATACAAAACTTTACACCTGCAAGTCAACTTACAATTGTGATATCAAACAGCCTTAGATATCAGTTTTTCGGTCTGGAAACAGGCTTCAACTCCGGAGCGAGCGCCTCATAGCTCTCCGCATCATACTCTGTGGTAAATCCTGTCGATACTGTATATTTACAATTCAAGCATTTCTTTGTAAAGTACTCAATCACCAGTCCATCTTTAGATACTGATGTTCTTAAAAGCTTCCATTCCGACATCTCGTGATTCTCCTTCATAGGAATGATCTCTTTTTCGACCTCCTCACACATCTCGCATCTGCGCTGTCTTTCACCGTCATGCTCTGAACAAATC
>CAJOQF010000224.1 GCA_905236295.1 uncultured Eubacterium sp.
CTTTCCTGAGGATGAAGTCCAATAATATCCATACTCGCCTCCGACACTCTTTGCCTCGACATTTGAAGGCAGATCTGCGGATGTAACTGTATAAGAATCGCTTCCTGCCGAAATCTCCACACTCTTCTTTGAGATCTTTCCCTCTTTGATATCTGCAAATGTCAGCCTGTATTTATCTCGCCATTGTGCGTATAAAGTAACAGTTGCATTATCTTCATCCGTCAGATTCTTTACTGTTGCTCCCGGCTTATATGATATTCCACTACCATTCTTTTCCGTGTTCCATCCAACGAAGAATGTACCCGAAAGAGTCGTTTCATATTTTGCATTAGTATCATCTTTGTTTGGAAGTGTTATTTCTTTATCATAGGCAATACTGTCCATTGCTGGAAGATTATCGCTGGCTGTCTTAAGTTTTCCGTATCCCGGATCAAATACTATCTTGTATGAAATAGGCTCCCATTTCGCATAGAGGGTAATATCGTCTGTCAGGTTATCATACGTATTGTTTGTGTTGTTGCCACTGCCTGTACAATACTCAGCAGCCCCATTCTTATCCGTACTCCAGCCCTTAAACTTATATCCGGTTCTGGTCGGATAGTCTGATTTGAATGTAACCTTTCCGTTCGCATCAGCATGAAGAGATTTGACGGATAATTCATCCGCATCCTCATAGTTTGCATCAAAGGTTATGACATGAGTTGCCAGAATATTTCCCCCAAGAATATAGGACGCATTCTCTTCATCTCCATCTGCCACCTTGAATTTTACGCTGACGTTTCCACCAACCTTGCCTGTTGCAGGACGAACCTTAATGCTTCTGTATCGGAAATCACCGTCATTGGATATCGAATCGGCAGCACTTCCTATATCAAGCACATAATCACCTGGAGTGTAGGTCTTATTACTTCCGTCATCAACTATCGACGTGACTTCTGTTCCGTTGATCCATGCATTTTTAATAGTTGCTCTGCCTAAAGCCTCATCCTCATACGATTCATAGAGGAATACATCAACAGTGCCATCATCTTCCATCTCAGGCTTAGGAGAAGATGTGTAATTCTTATTGACACCGTTATGCTCACCATCCGATGCACGACTCGTCTCATTAAAGAACGCCGTAGAAGCTCCTACCGTTCCAAGTCCGTTATTACTCAATCCGATAACGCCATATGTCTGAAGTGTCATATACTCGGAAACGCTGTAATCCTGCCCGTTGTACCTGCAGGTTGCTGTTACTATTATCTGTGTCTTGCCCGGATTCTTGCTTACAATATTGCAGGTATTCGACGTGAGCGTCTTTTCCGAAACGCCGACTCCTCCGCCAATGTTTGCAACACTTGCATCCTGTATGGAAACCTTCCATGATGCCTTATGTGAATACATCTCGCCGCTTGAAGACTTTGCATCAAGTTCAAGTGAACTCGACTCACCCTGAGCCTGCTTAATCTCGCCCGGTGTTGTGTAGATTCCGAGTTCTGCCTGAACTTCAAGTATGAGTTTGGCTTTTCCGACGGTTATAGTCTCTGTACCTGTCTTTAACGCCTTGAATTTAACAGTGTATATGCCATCGCCGTTATTCGTCACATCAGCAATCTCCACTATACCGCCCACTTCCATATTGAAGCTTGTGTATTTTCCTGACGAATCCTTGGTATCGAGAGCAGAACTTGACGCTTCCAATACTCTAAACTCCTTATATGCGAAGTCTTCATCCGGATGTTTATCTCCGAAGATATCCATAGTAGAGCGAGCACTCGACCAATACATTCCTTCAAGTGGCCAGGTTCCGTAATGGACATTTACTGTTCCACCGAAGACAATGTCATCCTGTCTGATGACAGTTGGGAACGGATAATTGAGTCCGTCAAGAGTCTCATCATCACCCGGGAAGCTGTACTTTCCATCTATATTAGCTGCGTCCTCCCCACTTCCCTGCTGTGTGGTGACCCAATCCCAGTTGGAGCCCAATGCTGTAAGAATGTTATTCTGCGTCTCATTTCGATCATTTTGGAAGTCTGATGCTCCCTCACCATTTGCCAGCTGGGCATAGCTTAACTGTATAGGATGAATACTTTTATCCTTCTGGAGTCTGTTATTATGCGCATTAGTGTAGCCATAAACCCGGGCGATCATGGCGCCTCCGCCTCTTACCATATTATAATAATAAGTCTCATATACCCTGTTTGATTCATCATCAGCGCCGTCTATGTTCTTCAGGTAATATGCACTATTACCATTTTGATATTTAAAATTACCTTCCGAAGTAAAATCAGAAGCTGCATGCGGATTTGTATTGCTGTCAGTATCCGGGTTTAAAAGTTCATAAGGTGATCTATCTCCTAATCTGCCGTTCTCAGTGTATATCAGATACTTAGGAGCATTACTTACATCAATCGGTTTACCAAAGTAATAGCAGTTATTGAGGTTAACTGTATAATCTTTCGAGCTATCATTACAATATCTGTCTGCTAGACTTGCAATCAATGTGATTGCTCGTATACTTCCCTGCATCTTTGGAAAGTCCACATAAGAGTAACAGTTTGTAATCGTAGGAGAATTGTCATCAGCGTTACCTTTTCCTGTAAAGTTATAATAGTTCATCGAAAAGGCACTTCCGGATATACCTGCGATGTACACATTCATACTGTAAGGTCGATAACATCTTACAGAATCGTTGCCGGTTTCTTTTCCGGTACCGCCTATTATATTGCCTTCATTATCTAATAGTTGTCCTTTTTTGTTGCGCACCTCGGCAAGGGTATAATCACCAACCCTTATACTTCCTCCTGCATAGCAATCTGTCGCTGATCCCGGAAGTGCACCGACAAGTCCTCCTGTTCGAACATAATCCCCCCAGGTTGCGTGTCCATAATTATACACGCCGGAACCGGATTTATGTTCATGGGTACAGTTTATCTCTATGTCCGTTACCGCAGAACATTTAACCAGATTTACCCTTGTAGCACCAACAAGTCCTCCAACATTGGATTCACCACATGTCAACTGATTTGTACTGTTGTCAATTATCTTATATCCGGCAACCGCACAGTTTTCTATAGTTGTTTCCTTATCTCCCTCATATTTATAAGCGATTCCTACAAGTCCTCCTATACTGTATCCGCCTTCCTTCGGACTTGTTTCCGGCGTGCTTCTTTCTATGGTATTCGCCTTTTCGGAGTCGGAATACAGAATGATATTTTTCAGATCAGCGCTTACGGTCACTCCAAACACACCCACGGAAAATGCCTTGGAGTTTATCTTTAAGTTTTGTATCTTATAACTCTGACCATTATAATTACCTTCAAACCACGCATAAAGCAATGCGTTATATGAATTATTGCTTGATGCGTTATAACTCGGAGCAATAGGGGTAAAGTTATCAATGACCGCATCACCCTTTGAATCGAGCCCCGTCAGATCATGTGTCTGTAAGAATTCCAGCGGATCATCTTGTTTATGTCCCACAGTACTTTTTGTCTGTTTCCCTTGTCCTACTACAGATGCATATGCGAGATATGGAAATTTCTTATACGCATCATTATCCGGAACAGCAAACGCATTTACAGTTTTAGTGTCGGCATTCCAGTTAATATACTGAAGCTGTTCTATCGTTCTAATCTCATACGGATTTGTACTTTTCCCCGGATCCGTCAGATAATCCGTCTTATTTCCTGCCTTTCCTGAACGATCCGTAACCTCAAGACTTGTTTCCGTTGTTATAGCATTCGTAAGGCTCATCGCATTTGCAAAGAACGGGGCAATCTTAAAAATCTTGGTGTGATCGTTTCCACCGTATGTCCCCGTTAACTTCCATGTTCCGTTTTGAACATTTGCTGTCGCATCGCTGAGCGACAGATACATCTCATCATTATATTTAGGATCATCTACGCTCAACGTATTGAACGGATAGAAATTATAATTCTTAACTTCCTTCTCGAGAGCCGTTCGAGCGTCAGTATTTAGCTTGCTCTTATCCGGAACATAAAGATTTATTGTTTCTACCGAGGATACAGTAGTAGCATCATCACAGTAGTAGCCGTAACCATAATCCACGATCAGGCCGTCATCATCATGCATATTACAAAGTGATGTTCCTGCAACATCATTGTTGTTGTCGATACCTATATAGGTAAAGTGATAGCCTGCATTATCTCCGCCTTCTTCTTTCTCCCAATAGAAGATTCCGAATCTACCAAGCGAAGCTTTCCTTATCCAGTCTCCGTAGTGAATATATTTGCCGTCCGCATCCTTAACAACTGCCCTGAACGGATAATCGGTGTCATCATCATATTTAGGATAGTCTTTGGTCGTTTCTACCGAAGGTGAGGCATCCTTTACCATTTCCTGACGTGTAACGCCCTTTCCGGAACCCTTGGTATTGCTGTATGGATACAAATGTCCTACATAGGAATATGTACCCTCCTTGAGGTATGTACATTTAACTACACTGCCTCCCATAGGAGAAAATGCATAGGCTGTGGTATTGCCTGAAGTGTACATATTTACGGCTGTGTATGAGGAATTGATAGCTCCGTTATTTTCCGAAGCAAAACCGCCGAGAGTGATCTTTCCTCCTCTCGGATTTGTTACTTCAATATGTCCAAGACTGTAACAATTCTTTATATTACCTCCATTGAGTCCGGCAAATCCTCCCACATAAGCAGTTGCATAGTTGGTTGTAATTCTGATAAACGGAGAATCCGCGGATGAATTCTTAACTGTTCCCGAATTGTATCCAACCATACCTCCGGCGTAAACGTGGCTGTTTGAATTTCCGACTATGGTTCCATCGGAATCCGCCATATAGTATCCGGCTACTGCACAATTATCCACTGTTCCACTGTTTTTGCCGACAAGAATACCCAGATTTGCCGTCTGGTTCTTTCCCAAATCCTCATCACTGCCTGCATAATAATGTGTCACAGCACCCTTATCCATGTAGTAATGGTTTTGGTTATAGACCGTCACCTTTGTCGGTTTTGTTGTCTGGTCGGAATCATCAAAATCTGCAAAAAGAACTATATTCTTGAGCGACCCTTCATTCACTCCGAAAAGACCCACATTATACTCACTCTTCTTAGTATTAGACTTTTCAAGCACAAAGCCAACATCTCTTATGAGATAAGAGCCTCCGTTGTACTTTGCATTAAATGATGCATCAACACTTCCGATCGGATTCTGGCGTACAATATGAGCATTATCCGGAATCTCTGTTGAGAAGAAATCATGCCAGTCATAATCTTTGTAGCTCAAATCATATGTCTGTCTGAAAGTACGTCCCTCTGTGGCATCTCTGTAGTACTTGTAGTAAAGACTCATGTTATAGAGATGTCTTGCCGAGCGCACATAAATTGCAGCAGAATTCTTTAGCGCCGGGACATCCTTGGTCGGATCCTTCAAATAGCCTACAGATCTCGCCATATGTGGATTAAAGTAGAACATCTCCGATTTATCTGAAGATCCACTAACCTTATATGTAAACTTTACTTTTGAATAGTAGTCAGAATTCGTTGTGAATACAGGATTAACATTTTCAGTGGAAAGCGGATAAATGTAAAACTCTTCCCCCTCATATTCCGTCTTAAACGGGGTAACAGCCCCATCTCCTTTGAGTTTGATAGTCTCAGTTTTTTCACCTGATACAAAATAATAAACTACATCTATACTGTCAGGGAGATTTGCAAGTTTTTCCTTTGAATATGCGATTCCATAGCCATCACCCTCCACTGCTTCGCCATCAGAAAGATTGTTATAGAGCGCATTTATATTACCACCATAGAATTTCACATCATGATTCTTTTCGTACTTCTCATAATATACCAGAGCACCCGGCATAAACTCAGCCAGCCAGTCACCGTGATGATCAAGTTCCTTTATCATAGGATGTGGATAGGTGGTAAGCGCCATTCCATCTCTCAAGTTATATGCATAGGTATTGCAGTTGGTAGTAAACTCTGACCCAAGATTGGATAAAAGCTGTTCCTCCAAAATGGTCTCAGCCATAACCGTATCGTCTTCGCTATTGTTAGCATTTTCAACATTCGCCAGAGTTCCACCCTTTATAGAATCCTGCGGATAGTAATAAACTTTTTCGGTTGTTGTGATATTATTTGCTGTAGTATAGATCTTGTCAAAGCTTTCAACATTCATTTTCGCAAATGAATAGCTATTCTTTACAGAATGAATCGTTGAATTACCACCTGCAAATCCACCCTGAACTGTGCCTTCCTCAAATCCCGCGGTATAGACATTTTCCATGTCTACGGTCGCTTTGGGGGCAATATTTCCTATAAGTCCACCCGTGTTATATCCGTAAATGTAACTATCTGCATAAGACTTTTCTATCTTGATCGCAAGCGGTATATTCTCAGATGTATCCGTTTTACCTCGAACAACATAACCGATGAGTCCACCGGCTGCATTGCCATCCAAATTATCATTCGGGACATCTATAACTGTGGCTGCGAACGACTTCTCTATATTAAGTGCCGGATCAGGAAGCGAAGAGTCATATCCTGTCTTGCTTGAAGAAACCATGCCGATAAGACCGCCGGCATATTTGCCGCCGGACATCCAGACACCTACCGCATCTGAATCATCCGCATAATACGCATCTGCAGAATCATCACCTTTTTCTTTTATTCCGTATTCGCTGTCATCCTCGCTCTCAAGGTACTCCCCTTCCATATAGAGGCCACAATCTTTTATGTCAAGGGTCTTTCCGGACTTTATTGATAGTGAAGCAATAAGTCCGCCTGTATTCTGTGTGCCACTGATCCTTGGGTTGGTGAGTGTTATATTCTTTATCAATGAGCCGGAATATGATGCAAACAGACCGGCATCCCCATCCTCTTCAATGATCATACCATTGATGGTAAGATCGGTAAGATTATTTGTCTGTGGCACCGGCTTATTGCTTCCGGTATCATAGACAAGCTTGTAATTGCCTAATACCTTGTCAATTTTTGAATTGGTTATAGGCTCAAATCTCTTTAGTGTACTGTCATTAATTGTACTTTTGTTTTTGTTATTAGAATAAATATTTACCCAGTGATACTTCTCTTCCTGTGAAACACTCGTATCAGGAGTAGTAAAGTTTATATTCTTTACCTGATATACATCTATCTTTCCGGCAGGATTTAAATTGCCAAAAGATGCACTTAAGTTTTGAAGATGTCTTCCATATGCCACATAAGCATTGTAATCATCTGATTTCTCTTCTGAGCCATACGCAAAGAGGCTGTTGTCTATAGCAATATTGTGGCTGTTGGTTTCGTTGATTGTCATCGGTGTGTCATCAATCGAAATCTCAGACACTACAACTGTTATATCCTCACCCGGAGTAAACCAGTTGCCCGCTCCGTTTGGAGTTATGTTGATTCCGATATTTTTTGACTTTGCGTTTCCGGCGCTGTCATAGAGTCGTATCTTTGTACTGCTCGAAGATGATGTCTTGTCACAGAAAAGCTTTTCAAAGCGTAGCGGACTGGGATTGTCATCACTCAGATTGTCAAGCACTAGTTCAAACGAAACCATACTGGAATTCAGAAATCTGCTCGCAGGCGCAGCCATGATAGCTGAATTCATCTGTATAAGGCGCTGAGTTGATTCATCGTAAGTAAGATTGGCTTTAGCACCGCTTGACTTGCCGGTTATCTCTATCTGCAATTTAATCTTATTGAGATCGGTCGGCATATCATTTGAAAAGTACACTTTAATCGGCACTGTCAATTCATCAAAGTTATTAAAATGCCACTGTGCGTCTCCGGGATACTCAGACTCTACTCCTACATCAACAGCGAACTCATTTGCCTTAAGTTCCGGAATATCCTGTGTAGATGCCTGGTAGTAGCCCAGATATCCTTTGTATTCGCTCTTTCTTTCAGACGAATATTTTCTTAAATCACTTAATTTGGAATTGTCATATGTGTAGTACTCAGAAGGTGCTATTGTCTCACTGTAGAAAACAGAATAGACCTGGAAAGAAGACGGATTGTACTCCACGATGATATTATCTCCGTAGTACTCATCCGAGACAGCCGAACCATCTTTGCCAAACACTATTTCGCGTGCATTTTCCGAATTCGCTATGGCTCCTGCTGAGGCATCTGCCACGGAAGCAACATAAGTAAGTCCCGATTCGGAATCCGCTGCATTTTTTGCGACATAAACAATACTTGAAACGCCGCTCTCCGATACGCGAATTGCAGGAGTCGGAGCTCCAAGTTTAGCTGCTTTTCCATGGTCGAAGGCATAAACTTCCTGCAAATGTTCAGAAACAGACATGTATATACTTTCCGCCGCCTTATCCGAAGCCGCCTGTCTTACATTTTTAATTATCGCGTTTGCGGATACCACTCCTACCGCAGCAAGTATAGCAATTATTGCTACCGTAAGCAGCATCTCAACCAATGTGAATCCCGCATTTTTCCATTTTTTATTCTGTATCAATCTCTTCATACTATCAGCCTCTTTTCAATTGCAAGCTTTATTTATATATCAAAATCTGTCACGAAACAACGACAGGTTTTACTGTAAACTCTGCCTTTGAAAGTACAGAGTGATCATCCTTATCCACAATCTTTATTACCACCTCATAGTGATTACCGGTCCACTTTAGTGACATGGATTCGGCAAGATCATAGTGCCTTACATTTCCCACCTCATACGAAGCGGAATTTGCCGCTTTAAAAAAGTTGCCTGCATAATTATCCCCTGAGATCACAAGCTGTCCGTAGGTCTCTCCCGTGTCTTCATCTACCTTTTCGTATGACGAGCCGGTCTGTGTGTAAAAC
>CAJOQF010000225.1 GCA_905236295.1 uncultured Eubacterium sp.
CGAGATTATCTTCAACATGCCGATGGGGGAGCGGATCGTTATAAACGACCGGAAACTTTCCGGGATCGATATGGCGATCGCGATGAATATTGAACGTGATGAGCCGAGATTTAGTAGGGTAGTAAATAAACTCTGATGATCAATGGCAGGAGTATAACAGAATAATCGGAAACTGAAGCCCGGAGCGGACTGATGTAAAATAAAGACATTGGTTTTGCTCCGGGCTTTTTGCGTTTTCGGGCTTGATTTATAAAAGAAGAATGTATATATTTTGTTTATACTGTAGAAAGGGGATTTCGGATATGTATGCACAGGTGAAAAAATGGGGAAATACTAAGTGAGAGGGATTAGCAATATGTGGTATGTGGTTCAGGTGACGACAGGACACGAAGTTGATATGGTCAAACAGAGTAAAGAGCGCGTCATCAAGGAGGGTGAGGACGTTTTTGTGATAAAGGCGGAGAAGAATCACCGCATTAAAGGGGAGTGGGTGATAAGGGAATACCTGCTCTTTCCGAGTTATATATTTTTTGAGACCGATGACCCGGCGGATCTTCGCATCAGGCTCAGGTGTATCCCTGAGATGACAAAGATATTAAAGACCGGAGACGAATTCGTTCCGCTTTATCCGGAGGAGGAAGAACATCTTCGAAAGCTAGGAGGCGATAAGCACTATGCAAGCTATTCCGAGGGTATCATAGTCGGAGACAAGCTTCAGGTTCTCGACGGGGCCATGAAGGGATTTGAGGGAAATGTAAAGAAGATCGATCGTCATCACAGGACTGCGATCATCGAGGTGCAGCTCATGGGACGTCCGATCGAGGTCGAGTTGGGACTTGGAGTTATCAAGAAAATTACGGATGATGAAGCAAAGTAATGTGGCTTCGACAGGCTCAGCTACCGGCTGTGAAAGATTGATGGTGGAGTGTAAATGGAAAAAAAATATATTAAGATCAAAGGTGCCAATGAGCACAACCTAAAAAATATAGACTTGCAGATACCAAGGGATGAATTTATCGTGTTTACCGGTCTTTCCGGTTCGGGAAAATCATCCCTTGCTTTTGATACAATTTATGCCGAGGGGCAGAGACGATACATGGAGTCTCTGTCTTCCTATGCGAGACAGTTCCTCGGTCAGATGGAAAAGCCGAACGTCGAAAAAATAGAGGGACTTTCTCCGGCCATATCCATAGACCAGAAGTCAACAAACAGAAATCCCCGATCTACAGTCGGCACGGTCACAGAGATATATGACTATTTCAGGCTTCTCTATGCGAGAGTCGGCATACCTCACTGCCCGAAATGCGGACGAGAGATCATGAGACAGACTGTGGATCAGATGGTCGACAAGATCATGGCTCTGCCCGAAAAGACAAAGATCCAGCTGCTTGCGCCTATCGTCAGAGGACGAAAGGGTGAGCATACCAAGGTGCTTGATCAGGCCAGGAAATCCGGTTACGCCAGAGTTATGGTGGACGGTGCGACCTACACCCTCGATGAGGATATAAAGCTTGAAAAGAACAAGAAGCATAATATTGAAATAATAGTCGACAGACTGGCGATCAAGGACGGAATACAAAAACGTCTCTCGGATTCAATAGAGACCGTGCTTAAGCTTACGGACGGGCTGCTGGTTCTGGATGTGATAGGAGAGGAGCCGATGCAGTTTTCGTCGAGCTTTTCATGCCCGGATTGCGGGATAAGCATAGATGAGATTGAGCCGCGCAGCTTTTCGTTCAACAATCCTTTTGGAGCGTGTCCCGATTGTTTCGGATTGGGATACAAGATGGAATTTGACGAGGAGCTTATGATACCGGACAAGAGCCTCTCCATTATGGAGGGGGCGATAACTGTACTTGGATGGCAGTCTGCAAACGACGGCAAGAGCTATACCTATTGTACATTGAAGGCTCTTGCTGACGAGTATGGTTTTTCACTTGATACGCCGTTTGAGGATTATCCTGATGACATAAAGGACGTTATAATCCACGGCACCGGAGGAAAGACAGTCAAAGTCCATTATAAGGGACAGAGAAGTGTGGGTGTATATGATGTTGCGTTTGAGGGGCTGATAAGAAATGTTCAAAAGCGCTACCGTGAGACTGCGTCAGAGGTGATGAAAGCTGAGTATGAGCAGTTTATGCGGATTACTCCATGTCCTACCTGCGGTGGCATGCGACTTAAGAAAGAGTCGCTCTCGGTTACGGTTGCGGACAAAAATATCCATGAGATGACATCTATGTCTGTAAAGAATATGAATGCATTTCTGGAAAACATTGATGAAAAGCTTACCGCACAACAGCTTTTAATAGGAAACCTTGTTCTAAAAGAGATTAAAGCCAGGGTCAGGTTCCTTATGGATGTAGGTCTTGACTATCTGACGCTTACCCGTGCGACGGGCACTCTCTCCGGCGGGGAATCCCAGAGGATCAGGCTCGCAACCCAGATCGGTTCGGGGCTTGTGGGAGTGGCATACATCCTCGACGAGCCGAGTATCGGCCTGCACCAGAGGGATAACGACAAGCTCCTTGCGGCGCTTCGCAGGCTAAAGGATCTGGGAAATACACTTATAGTTGTTGAGCATGATGAGGATACGATGCGTCAGGCGGACTTTATAGTAGATATCGGACCGCTCGCCGGAGAACACGGAGGTGAGGTGGTCGCCTGCGGAACGGCTGAGGATATCATGGCGTGTCCTGA
>CAJOQF010000226.1 GCA_905236295.1 uncultured Eubacterium sp.
GCAGCATCATATGGGAGATCAGATTGCCGCGTTTTATCATGGCTGCGTTGCTCGGAGGTGCGCTGGCGCTGGCGGGATTTTTGCTTCAGACATTCTTTGAAAATCCTATCGCGGGGCCGTTTGTTCTGGGTATTTCATCCGGCGCAAAGATGATGGTAGCCATCACAATGATAATTTTGCTTACGCATTTTAATATTGTTCATTCTTATTCACTTATCATAGCCGCTTTTGTGGGATCGCTTATAGTTACGGCGTTTATACTTTTTGTCTCAAAGCACGTTAGGCATATGGCGACCCTGCTTGTGGCAGGTATAATGGTTGGTTATATCTGCACGGCGGTCAGTGAATTCGTGATAACCTTTGCGGAGGATTCGGATATCGCCAACCTGCACGGATGGTCTCAGGGTAGTTTTTCAGGTATGAACTGGTCAAATGTTGCCGTCGGCGGAGTGATAGTGGCAGCTACATTTATATTTACGCTGTTTATGTCAAAGCCCATTGGAGCGTTTTTGCTTGGAGAGGCATATGCAAAAAGTGTGGGCGTCAACATAAAAGTATTCAAGGTTGCGCTTATTCTGGCGTCGAGTGTACTTTCGGCCTGTGTCACTGCTTTTGCCGGTCCTATCTCGTTTGTCGGTATCGCGGTTCCGTTTCTCATAAGACGAATGCTCGGTACTTCAAAACCTTCCGTGGTAATCCCGGGATGTTTTCTGGGCGGAGCGGTATTCTGTATAGGATGCGATCTGATAGCGAGGACGATCTTTTCGCCGACAGAACTGAACATTAGTACAGTCACGGCGGTATTTGGTGCTCCGGTTGTTATATTTATGATAATCGGCAACAGAAAACGCCGCATGTAGACCGGAGAATAATATGTATTACGTTAGTTTGGATAAGTTGTCGGTCGGTTATGATAAAAAACCGCTGATAAAGGATATAAATATCGGAATTGAAAAAGGTGAGATAGTAACCCTTATCGGACCCAACGGGTCAGGTAAGTCTACTATCCTTAAAAGCCTTACAAGGCAGCTTGCCCTTGTAGCCGGTAACGTGCTGTATGAAAACAAGTCTCTTAAAGACATTTCACATCCGGATCTTGCAAAAATCATGTCGGTTGTTCTCACTGACAGGATAAAGCCCGAACTTCTGACCTGCTATGATATTGTTTCGAGCGGCAGATACCCACACACTGGGAAACTGGGTAATCTCAGTGAGGAGGATGAAAAAAAGGTAGATGATGCGCTTGAGTCTGTAAATGCCAAAGATCTCGGCAAAAGAGATTTCAATTCCCTGAGCGACGGACAAAAGCAGAGAGTGCTTATTGCAAGGGCGATCTGTCAGGAACCGGATATAATGATCCTCGATGAACCGACCTCATTTCTGGATATCAAATATAAGCTTGAACTGCTTGATATTCTTCGGAAGATGGCAAAGAGGAACAGGATCACAGTTATCCTTTCTCTTCACGAGATCGATTTTGCACGCGAGATTTCGGACAAGGTAATGTGCGTAAAGGGCGATCGGATTTACGGCTATGGAACTCCGGATGAGATATTTACTGATGAGATGATCACAAATCTATATGAGATAAAGCCGGGTCAATACAACGCAAAGACCGGTAGTATCAACTTCTATCCGGAAGAAGAAAAAGATGATGATGTTGTTTTTAATAATCTGAATTCAAAGTCGATCGTGGCTGAAGATTATTTTTATGACAGTACTCTTGATGATGCGGATGAGCGACGAAATAGTGTGGCTGAATGCAGACGCAGGTGGGATCTCGTGGCGAAACCGCTTGGAAGCCTTGGGAAATTTGAACATATATTTGCCCAGATCGCCGGCATTACAAAGAATGCGGAAATAAGACTTGATAAGAAGGCACTGGTGATCATGTGCGCTGACAACGGAGTTGTGGCGGAGGGCGTATCACAGACAGGACAGGAGATCACGGCTCTGGTTGCCGGGAATTTCTTAAAAGGAGAGGCGAGTTCGGCGATTATGTGCAAGTACACAGGCACAGATATAATGCCGGTCGATATAGGTATGGTGTCTGATGTGGAAGGGATTGAGAACAAAAAAATCGCATACGGCACAAAGAATTTCGCAATTTCTCCCGCAATGACGATAGACGAGGCAAA
>CAJOQF010000227.1 GCA_905236295.1 uncultured Eubacterium sp.
CATCATAATAAACAGAATCCAAAACCTCGCATTTAGCAGGAAGTTATAAATCTTTAGCAGAATCCCCTCGCCGTAATACTCCTTTATAATATCACTCAAGCCGCCGGCATAGATTACCAGAAGCATCATGACCGCCGTTATGGCGATAAAGACCAGCACGAAAAACATTGATTTGAATCTGACCACAAACCAGTTTCTCGTCTCGATAAAATCGTTGATCTTATTCAATGAATTAACTATACAGTGAATACCCTTTGCCGCAGCCCAAAACGCAACTACAGCCGAAAGGGATATGACCGCGACGGGTTTATTGTAAAATTCGTTGATGAGATGCAGTATCGAGTCCGAAATCTGCACAGGCATGATCTCATTTATTACATTTAGTACCATCTCGTCGGTAATTATCGTATAACGCAAAAAAGAGCCGAGCAGAATCACGAACGGGATTGCCGACATAAACATGAAATAACATATTTGTCCGGCGTAAGCCGGAACACCATCATCAACATTTGACTTTCGAAGGAAAGCCGTAACTATATATTTAAAATTAACATTGCGCATATGCTTAAAGCACCCCCGGTGATGCCGTCATTCGTAATTTTGACGCCTAGCGAAAGCCAGGTGTGGTCTCGCATCGCTTCGTCTGTCTTCCGCTGATATAAGTGCGGCCTGACATATTAAACGAGATATAGAGACCTCATTAAGAAAATGTAGGTTCAAAATATACGAACTTGTCGAACACCCCAGGGGTTTGCATTTTTTATTAAAGTGAATTTGCTTCGTCTACAACCTTCTTGATCGCGTCAGCTGCGTCCTGCGGAAGCTTATTGTATCCGCCGATCGCCTCGTCGAGCGATGTGACATAGTTCAATCTATCCTGCATTCTTGCCTTGAGCTGTTTTAAGTAGTCTGCGTCCTTGAGATCCGGTACAAATCCTTCCCACTCGAAAATCTCGATGTCGGAGAACGGTCCCCACTGCTTGAAGTCAGCTTTCTTCTCTACTATGGACTCAAGTATACCGAGAGTGTCGGAAGGCTTAACCTTCTTGCCCATGAAATCTCCGGTGTTAATGATGTAGCAGTCTACGTTCTTCTCTTCAACAAGCTTCTTGAACTTCTCGTAGTCGTTTACAAGAGGATATGTTCTGAACGGATTTGCGTAAGGCTCCACTACAAGTGCGTTCGGATCAACTCCCTCTTTGAGTCTCTCTGCGGATGATCTCTTTGTTGCAAGTGTAGCACCCATAACAGATGCAAGTGAAGAACCTTTGAGCTTAACAACCGGCGGGATCGTCGGATCCTTCATGATCCAGAATATAGCGTTTACCGGTGAATCAAGCTTGTCAACTCTGTTCGGTGACCAAAGCTTTGACTTGATCGCACGACCGTTTCCGTTTCTTACATCCTCTGTCACGAGAACTACCTTTCCGTCCTCGTCGAGAGTAGCCGAACAGTTCTGCGCTGTAAGGAGGTATTTGTTGTCCTCGCAGTCACAAGGATAATCGGCTGTCTTGTCAAAATATGTAGGCTCAAGTGCTATAGACGAGCATGTCTGTGAGTTGATAACAAAAGCGTCATCATGAAGCACTTTGATAGAAGGATACTTTCCACCGTGCTTTGCATGTGTGAGTGTGGACTTTCCTGAACCCGAAAGACCAAACACAGCAGCTACGTACTTGGATCCGTCATCAAGAGTGTACTCTTTTTGTCCGCCGTGGCATGATGCATAACCGTTTCTGTTGGCGATAGCCCATGCGATAGTAAGTGTGCCCTTCTTGTGCTCTCCGAAATATCTCATACCCAGGATAGCTGCGCAGTTTTGCTCTGTATTGAAATAGCAAAGGCAGTTAGGATCAGAAACATCTGTCTGGTCTGTGCCTGTCCACTGCGGATCTGAGATGATGTAGATATCCGGCTCGTTGTCGTAGCGCTTTGACTCCTTGTACATCTTCACATACTGATCTGACATGTACTGGAAGTTGAGCATCCACGAATAAAGTATGTTCTCCTCTCCTTCCGGAATAAGAAGGTGAGCTTTTACCATAAACTCAGGATCGAGGCCGATGAAAACCTCTGCGTGGTACATGATCTTCCATCTGGTATCATATACGGCATCCATGAGGATTTTATCTAATTTGTCTGTGTCAGTCCCCGGCTGTCCAGTGATACGTCTTGCCGGAGCATAACGTCCGGTGATAGATCCGTCATTAAAGAGAAGTACCTTTGCATCCGGCTCGAGACCGAACTCCTCGCCTCTGTAAACCGGCATATTCGTAACGATAGTACCCGGTGACTCTTTTGCGAGTTCATAAGCTTCTCTCAATGTATTAACCTTTACAACATTGTTTCCGTAGAAAGCCGCCTCAATGATGGAGCGTGTTTTCTGGAAACCGACCTTTCCCGGTCCTATGTCACTTCTTTTGTAGCCTGCAACTGTCGACATAAAAAGTGTCCTCCTTAATGATTGATTAACTTTATAATAATATACTTTTCGAAAAAAATCCAGTATTATTATAGACAGTATTAGTCGAGTATCTTAAGCGGCGTTTTTGCTATCGGAAGGGCAAACCAGAACGTGGAGCCCTTGCCCGGAATGCTGTCCACTCCGTATTTGGCGCCGTGAAGTTCCAGGATGTTTTTTACGATCGAAAGTCCGAGTCCCGTGCCCATCACCGCTCTCTTGTGAGTCTTGTCGACTTTGTAATATCTGTCCCAGACAAGGGCAATATCCTCTTTTGAGATACCCTCGCCCGTGTCGGTAACCTCTATCCTTACATGCTCCGCAAACACTTTTTGTCTGACTATGACGGTTTTATCCTCTCCGGTATAGTTGATCGCGTTGTTTACGAGATTGTAGATCACCTGATATATCTTAAACTCGTCCGCCTCTACAAAGACCTCATCTTTGTACTCAAATCTGATAGTGTATCCATCCTGCTCTTTGAGCTTATTGTATCTGCCCATGACAGCGCCGATACTGTCTGTGAGATTGTAGATGCTTTTTTCGAGCTTCATGACTCCCGCCTGAAGTTTCGATGTGTCGAGCATATCGTTTACAAGATTTGTAAGCCTCGTTGCCTCATCAATGACAACCTGCACATTCTCCGGCGTGTTTTCCCCGGGAAGATCGCGCATGATCTCGGCGTAGGCTGTGATCATGGTAAGAGGAGTCCTCAGGTCATGCGAGACATTCGCAATAAGCTCTCTCCTTAGATTCTCCGTCTTTGAAAGCTCTGATGCGGCGAAATTCAAAGTTTCGGAGAGCTCATCTATCTCCCTGTAATCACCGCCGTCAAAATGGACATCGAAGTTGCCTTTTCCGAACTCTTTGGCAGTGTCGTTAGTCCTTATGATGGATCTCGATACAAGTTTTGAGACCACGGTTGCGATTATAAGCGCCATTGTGATCATTATTATCGAAATCCAGACAAGCTGGATCCTAATGGTATTTACAGTGGCGTCCACCGGAGACAGCTGTGAATTGACAACCAACAGGTATTCCCCGGAATCGGTGTTTACTATCTGCAGATACAAAACCGACTTGATCATATTGATCTTGCCCCTTGGATCTGTCGGTTGCCCTGAACCCTCTTCGTGTTGAGAAGAATCTCCTTCCTGCGTAAGGTTTTTATCCATCCCCGGCATCTTATCCATGATGCCGTATTCACTCTCTAAATTTTTGATGAAATCAGTGTTCTTTTCAAGTGAAACTTCCACTCTACCACCGTTTTCTCTGGCAAGCTCCACAAATTCCCCGATCACGTTCACCGGAAGGTCGCTTAAGTTTGCGCCAAAGAGATATGTCGCGCCGTAAACCGCATCATATGACATATCAAAAACGGCAATGGCAATGTTGTATTCCGATGCAAGTGCGTCAATGCTACTGCCCAGATTCTCGTTTTTCTCAACCACAAGTTCGGACAGACTGTCCAATGCCTTGTTTGCTTCATTTGCCTTGATCGCCCTGTAGAACTTTTCAAGATACACAACCTGAAACAACCACAGCAAAACTATAAGGGCAATGGCAAATAGCAAAAAATACATAAAGATTTTTACTCTTATCCGCTTTTTCTTATTAATCGCCCGTCTCAAATCTGTAGCCAACTCCTCTCAAGGTAACAAGAAACTTTCTGTACTCACCAAGTGAACTTCTAAGAAGCTTTACATGAGTATCCAATGTTCTGTCATCACCATAGTAGTCATATCCCCATACCTCGGTTATGAGTTTCTCCCTCTCAAGGGCGATATCCTTGTTCTTGACAAGATAGAACAAGAGATCGTACTCCTTCGGCGACATATCCACACGCTTTCCGTCGACCGTGACCGTACGCCCGGTAAAGTCAACCACGAGTCCCTCGGCGGTAAATACATCCCTCTCCTTCGACTCCTGTTTTGCGGCATTTCGGTTCAACACAGCCCTTATCCTCATCATCAGTTCTTTTGGAGAGAACGGTTTTACAACATAATCGTCTATGCCAAGCTCAAATCCGTGGATCTTGTCATACTCCTCTCCCCTTGCCGAAAGCATGATGACCGGCGTATCTTTTATCTTTTTAATCTCTCTCACAGCTGAAAAGCCATCGAGTTCAGGCATCATAACATCCATGATGATAAGGTCAAAGTCCTCCGACTTTGCCACCCGTATGGCTTCCATCCCGTCCTTGGCTTCGGCGACTTCATACCCCTCAAAGTCACCGTATTTTTTAATGATCTCCCTTATCTTTTCTTCGTCGTCAACCACAAGTAATTTTTCCAATTGTCAATCTCCTTTACTGCTGTGCATTTGTCAGATCATTCTGCTTTCTATCATCTCCACGAATTCATTCCTCGGGAGCGGTCGTGAGAAGTAAAATCCCTGAATATATTTTATCCCCAGATCAACCATAGTGTCGTACTGTTCTTTGTTTTCAACACCTTCAGCAACTGTGATTATGCCCATCCGCAAAACCATCGCGACAACACTCTCCATCACATGCCTTGCCTTGCGGCTCTTAAAGTACGCCTGGGTGAAAGTATAGTCAAATTTGACTATGTCGACTCCCTGCTCGACATTATAGTCCATATTCATTCTGCCCGATCCGAAATCATCTGTGGTAAAATGTATTCCCTTTGCCGAGAGACGTTTTGTGCGTTTTGAATTCTCCTGTTCAAAAGCCTTGCCCGGATAATCAGTCAGTTCAATGTTGATCACTCCCGAAGGAATACCATAGAGATTTACAAAATCAAGAAGCGTCTCCGAGAGGATATCCTGTCCTGACTCCACAGCCGACAGATTGATGTCTATACATTTGATACCCAGTCTTTTGGTCTCGCCGGATGATACAAGCTCGCAAACCTGTCTGAATATCTCCTCCGCAAGAGTAATAAGGAGACCGTTCTTTTCAGCTATCGGGACAAAAACCTCAGGCGCTATTATCGCTCCATCGTCATCCTTCATGCGGACAAGCGCTTCCGCAACGGAAAATGTTTTTGTTTCGACGCTGTACAAAGGTTGATAGTAAAGCTCAACCTGCCTCTCCTCTATGTCTTCGACAATAGCCCTGCTGACATCACCGTTCGAACGAACGACCTCGATGTCCTCTTTGGTGATAGTCGCTATCACTTTGTCTCCCATGATACTTCGGACATATCGATTGACTTTGAAATACTCCTCCGCATCCTCAAACTCATTTGAATCCGGCGCTATCACATAGGAAAAACTTACCGCATGCCCCACTTTTTCATAGAGACCGTCTTTTAGCTTCACCATAGCCTCATTCAGCTGATCGACATTCCTGAATATGATGGTAAAATCATCATCCGAGCGTCTGAATACATAAGATCCTCTAAGCTTTGCAAGATAATTTCCGACCGTAATAAGGATCTCGCTTCGTCTCGTCTCATCGATATCGAACTTTTCCATGTACATATAAAGTGATGCAAACGAAGTCTTTGTTGCAAACTTCTCGTGCACATAATGTATAAGTGAATTTGCCGAAAAGCGTCCCGTCAAACGGTCTACACTCTCCCTCGGATTTTCAAGTTCCGCATATAGAATAGTCATTCCGAACGCGCCCGAAAATCCGACCAGCAAAAGCCACGGGAAGAAAAACTGTATTATAGCGCAGAGAAGCCAGCCCGATTGCCAGATAAGAATTGCCATTTTTCGTCTCTGAGAAGTCTTTTTGCCGATAAACAACACGCCGAAAATAGTCGAAAGGAAGAAAAAGATACAGACTATGTATGTGGCCAATGTCGAAGGGCCAAACGAATACACTGTCCTTCCTTCCATGTAGTAGTCTATCGGAAGTAAAAACGCTAGAACAAGACCCACAACATAGATAACGGCATTTAAGTATTTTATTACACGGTGTTTTCCCTGCACAAAGAACTCAAAGGCAGCGTATAAAAATCCGAAGAAAGCTTCAGATATCAATGACAGCAGATAGACCTTGCAGAAGAACTGCGCCGCCATTGCCGGAATCAAGCCACTGTTTGCAGCTGCGATCATGACAATGGAGAAGATATCAAAAAACAGGGCGAATATACACGCGATCAGAATGCGCATATAGAATACACGTCCCTTGGTATCCAAGAATTTGTCTTTAACCATTAAAATAACTAAAACCGCAAGCATTGCAAGCCCGCAGGCCTGTAATTCTATATTCAACATCAGCTAAACTCCTGTTCATAATTATTTTGCGCTTACTATAACATTTTTATCAAAAAATAACAACCGAATTACCTCTTTTTTGGTTGCAGTTTCAGCCGTAGTATAATAAAATAAAGAAAATATATTTTATGTTATTTCAAGGGAAAAGGGTAAAGAGAATGAAGAGAGAAGAATTAAAAATAATTATAGCAGATGACTCTGCACTTACCAGGAAACAGCTTTATGATATGCTCACCGAGATCGGATGCAAGAACATTCGTCAGGCATCAAACGGTAACGAAGCATTTGAAGCCTACAAAGAAGAAAAAGCAGACCTTGTCATACTTGATATCATCATGCCCGAATGCGACGGCATCTCAGCTATCAAAGCCATAAAAGAATACGATAACGACGCAACGATCGTTATGTGCTCTACCATCGGTACCCAGTTAAAGCTCAAAGAAGCCATAAACGCCGGTGCCAAAGACTTCATCCAGAAGCCGGCCAGGATGGATCAGCTTCAGTATGTTATTTCCAAAATAGCGGAGGATTAATATATGGGTATGCACAATCACTCTTTCGGAGATTTCCTCCTTGAGAGAAACGTGATAGACACCATGCAGTTGATTGATGCCTTAAGGGATCTCACCAATTACTCGAGACCTTCAATGGCCACAGCCCTCATCTACTCCGGCGACCTCATCTACAAAGATATTGAAGATCTCTATGAAGAGAGTAAGAAAACTGGTATTCCCGTGGAAAAGATAGCTGCAAAAAAAGGTTATATAACCAAGGATTCCTTCCGTGAATACCGCCAGAAGGACTATCCTATTTTTGTTACATTGGCAGATGTACTTATAAAAAAAGGCTATCTTACCTACCATCAATTCCAGGATATTTATATAGCTTACGAATCCGAGACCGCGGTTTATCAGATTGAGACCAACGTTCCCTTAAGAGCAAACACAGACGACTCCATCGACTTTTTGATGGAGCATATGAATGTTTCAAATCAGATCATCACAAGACTTTATTTCAGATTACTTTTCAACTCGTTTTACAACACAATAGGCGGCGATTTTTCAGTGCTTTGTCCTTTCAGATGTGATAGCTACCCGGCCAGCTGTCTTGTCGCTCAGGACGTCATATACAATGACATCCGCTACACTCTCGCTATCGATCTCGAGGAACACGGATTCATCGATTTCGCCTCCCGTTACAGCGGTGAGACACTCACTTCACTTGAGGATCTGACCTTTGCCGCCGTTGAAGATTTTATAAATCTCCACAACGGTGTTTTCAACGTCAATCTGTCAAACGAATACGGCATAGAGGCAACCCTATCCGCTCCGAGACGACTGGAGAATTCACTGTACAGTCCGGAGGGCATGACCTATCTTATGGCAGTGATCTTCCCGTTCGGCTCAGTAAATGTACTGGTCACTGCGCCGTACAAAGAGGAGACGGAGGAGATAGAGGATGACGATGATTTCGACTACAGTCAGTTCCTTATCAAATAAAAAATATTGTAGGTGATATTATGCATAACCATTCATTCGGAGATTATCTTTTAGAAAACAACTACATAACCACATCTCAGTTTATCGAGTGCATCCAGGAATTAAACTCCGACCTAAAGCCTTCAATCGAAGTTGCAGGTATTTACTCGGGGCTTACTACATTCGAAATGCTTGATACGCTTATGAACAAGCCTGAATATCCCGAGATGGACATCATCAACATCGGAATAAAATACGGCTTTATTAATGCACAATATCTAAACGAATACGCCAAGACCAAGTACCCTCTCTTTTTATCGCTCGCCCAGATACTCATCAACAAAGAGTACCTCAACCTTCATGATTTTCAAAGTGCACTTGTGGACTATGATTCGGATTCCGAAATATTCGAGATCGAAGCCGATGATATGCTGCGTGCAAGCACAGACACCAAGATAGATTTCCTGATGCAGAATATCACCGTATCAAACGAAATCATCACCCAGCTGTTTTTCAGGCTTATGTTCAACCAGCTTTACAACGAGATCGGACACGACTTTACTGTACTTGATCCTTTCAAATGCGACGAGTACCCCACCAACATTATGGTTTCACAGGATGTCATAAGGGATGATCGCACCTACACCTTTGCCATAGATATGAACGATTCTGCCCTTTTGGGTTTTGCTGAGAGATTTGCAGGTTCAAGATTTGACAAGGTAGATGATCTTTCTATTGCATCCCTCGAAGATTTTATAAATCTTCACAACGGTGTGTTTAACGTCAACCTCTCCAACGACTATGGTATAGAGGCCTCTCTCACACCACCGACCCGTCATATAAACGATCTTTTCGTTCCAAACGGTCGCACCTATATGATGCCTGTAGTTTATCCGTTCGGCGTTATAAATATACTTATATCAGCTGATTCAGATGAATTCGCCAACAAGACTGTTACCGACAATGTTCATACACTTATAAATGAAATATCAAATGATGACGGATATTATGACTCTGAGATCGAGCTAACAGATAGTTTAGACATCCCAACAGACGGGGATGATATAGACAATATGCTTGCAGGACTCGGAATTGACCTTGACTCCATAGAGTAAGCATCAATCCAAAGCCCCGCTTGATTATTCTACGCCTCTCATCTGTATGATTGGTCCGCCGGTTCCGTTAATGTAATCACCGGTGATCGTCACCCTGCCGATGTTGTCATCCTTTGGCACCTCATACATGATGTCGAGCATTATCTCTTCAATTATAGACCTGAGCGCTCTCGCACCCACCTTCTTTTCTTTCGCGCGTTTTGCGATGGCATACAGAGCGTCATCATCAAACCTAAGATCGACTTCATCGAGTTCAAGAAGCTTTTTGTACTGTTTAATAATAGCATTCTTGGGCTCTTTTAGTATCTCCACAAGCATATCTTCCGTGAGCGGATGAAGCGTAAATATGATCGGAAGTCTTCCGATAAACTCCGGTATCATTCCGTATTTCTTTACATCCTCCACCGTAACTTTTGACAAAAGGTTGTCGTCTTCATCATACTTGTCTTTGAGATCGGCCTTAAATCCCATAGACGACTGCTTATTGAGTCTCTCCTTTATGATATCTTCCATATCCGGGAACGCGCCTCCGCAGATAAAGAGAATATTTCTGGTGTCAATTGTCGTCATCGGAACCATGGCGTTCTTGCTCATCGCTCCGACCGGCACTTCGACCTGAGAACCCTCAAGCAGACGCAAAAGTCCCTGCTGTACGGATTCTCCGGATACATCGCGGTGATTGGTATCTTTCTTCTTGGCAATCTTGTCGATCTCGTCGATGAAAACGATACCCATCTCAGCTTTGTCTACGTCATTGTCAGCCGCAGCCAAAAGCTTTGTGATAACGCTTTCTATATCATCACCGATATATCCGGCCTCTGTAAGCGAAGTGGCGTCGGCCACCGCAAGCGGAACGTCAAGTATCTTGGCAAGCGTGCGCACAAGATAAGTCTTTCCGCTTCCGGTAGGTCCTATCATAAGCATGTTGGATTTCTCAATCTCAATGTCGTCCATCGTGCCCGTAGCCACTCGTTTATAGTGGTTATATACAGCGACAGACATAACCTTCTTTGCATAATCCTGGCCTATGACATATTCGTCCAAAGTCTCCTTTATCTTGTGAGGAGCCGGGATCTTCTTGAGATCGATAAGCGGCTGTGCCTTATCCTTCTCCTCTTTTTTCTTCTTCTTAACCTTAGGCGCGCCGGTAAACATGCTCTGAAGATCAGACAAATTCATTAGACTGATATTCGGCATACCGTTGCCCGATTTTCCGTTGAGAAGATCAGAAAAATTGATCGGGGACTTGTTCATAGTGTCCACAGTTTTCTGGAGACAGTCCTGGCAGACATTTATATTATTCGGCAGATGAATAAGCTTGCCGGCAGTCTCCTCCGTCCTATGGCACATATAACATACTTCTATAGTCTTTTTCTTATTATCGGAATCGTTGTTATCATTTTCGTCGATAACATCAACTTCGTAATCATCAGCCATTTAATATCTCCTTAAGTATCTGGTTAACCATACCCGGATTAGCCTTGCCTTTCATAGCCTTCATGGTCTGTCCGACAAGGAAACCGATCGCCTTTTCTTTTCCGGCCTTATAATCCGAAACTGACTGCGGATTGTCTGCAACCACCTGCTCGATGGTGCTTCTAAGAGCTCCCTCGTCATTTACGGTGGCGAGCCCCTTCTCCTCCACGTATTTCTTAGGATCTATATCATGAAGGAAGATTTCCTCAAATACTTCCTTTGCAACCGAGCTGTTGACTGTTCCGGCTTCTGCGAGATCTACCAAAGCCGCAAGGTTCTTTGGAGAGAATGAAATATCATCCGGCTCCATATCATGTTCCTTGATCAGTCTCATGGTCTCAACCATAAGCCAGTTTGAAACCTTCTTCGGCTTGTTACAGATAGCTGTTGTAGCCTCGAAGATATCTGCCATATGCTTTGATCCGGTGATGATCTGTGCGTCATAATCCGGAATATCATATTCTTTCTTATATCTCTCAAGTTTCTCAGAGCGAAGCTCAGGCTGACGTTTTCTGATCTCGTCTATCCACTCATCACTGATTGAAATAGGAACAAGATCCGGCTCCGGGAAGTATCTATAGTCCTGTGCATCCTCCTTCGAACGCATCGCATAAGAGTACTCCTTGTTGTCATCCCATCTTCTGGTCTCCTGGATGACAGCCTTGCCCTCCTCTATAAGCTCAATCTGTCTCGCTCTCTCTCCCTCTATCGCTCTGGCAATAGCCTTGAAAGAGTTTAAGTTTTTCATCTCTGTTCTGGTGCCGAACTCAGATGCTCCGACCTCCCTGACCGAAAGGTTTACATCGGCACGCATAGATCCCTCGTTGAGCTTACAATCAGATGCACCGAGATACTGGATGATAAGACGGAGCTTCTCGAGATAAGCAATGACCTCGTCAGCACTTCTCATATCAGGCTCGGAAACGATCTCTATAAGCGGAACTCCCGATCTGTTGTAATCGACAAGCGAGCAATCCTCCCACTCGTCATGGATAAGCTTTCCTGCATCCTCCTCCATATGGATCTCATGGATACCAATCTTCTTGGCACCTGCCGGTGTGTCTATCTCGACATATCCGTTTCTGCAGATTGGAAGATACAGCTGTGATATCTGATAGTTCTGCGGATTATCCGGATAGAAGTAATTCTTTCTGTCGAATTTACAATACTGTGTGATATTGCAGTTTGTTGCAAGTCCTACCGCAATGGCATACTCTACAACCTGCTTGTTAAGAACCGGAAGTGATCCCGGCATTCCCGTACATACAGGACATGTATGTGAATTTGGCGCTCCACCAAACTCTGTAGAGCAGGAACAAAAGATCTTGGTCTTTGTCGCAAGCTCAACATGGACCTCGAGTCCAATGACTGTCTCATATTGTTTACTCATGATCTTTGCCCCCTTTCTACTGCATCAGCGGGGATTTGCCCCACTCTCTGGTCTGCTCATACGCGTAAGCTGCGCGAATGATATTTTTTTCTTTGAAACAATCTCCGAGCATCTGCACTCCAATAGGAAGTCCGGCAGAATCAAGTCCGCACGGAAGTGAGATTCCCGGAAGTCCTGCAAGGTTTGCAGAAATCGTGTATATATCTCCGAGATACATCTTGATCGGATCTGAAAGTGACGCTCCGATCTTTGGTGCAGTAGTCGGCGCAACCGGTCCGAGTATCACGTCATATTTTGAGAACGCATCGTCGAAAGCCTTTTTGATAAGGGCTTTTACACGAAGTGCTTTGAGGTAATAGGCATCGTAATAGCCCGAGCTCAACACGAAGCTTCCGAGCATAATACGTCTCTTTACCTCCTCGCCGAATCCCTCAGAACGTGTTTTTTTGTACATATTGTGAAGACCCTCGTATTCCTCGGTACGGTATCCGTATTTGATACCGTCGTATCTCTCAAGGTTTGAGCTGGCTTCAGCATCGGCGATTACATAGTATGTAGGAACGGCATAGTCAACAAGTCCAAGCTTGAACTCCTCAACTATAGCTCCTTTTTCTTTAAGTGTATCGGCAACCTTCATAACCGCATCGGACACTTCTTTATTGAGTCCCTCTCCAAAATAGTCGGTAGGAAGGCCTATTCTCATACCCTTGACATCATCTACCAGAGCTTCAGAAAACTTGAGATCATCTCTCTTTATGGATGTTGAATCCTTCTCGTCGTAAGATGAGATCACCTCAAGGATCTTTGCAACGTCAGTGACACTTTTCCCGACCGGTCCTA
>CAJOQF010000228.1 GCA_905236295.1 uncultured Eubacterium sp.
GAGATACCGGACTGGACGAAATATATTGTGCACGGTTCGTACCATTCCGGCACGATAAACACTGAGAGTGAGAATTCACGCGATTTTTTCGAGGAGATGCGAGAGCGTGATATAAAGGTGTTTCTTACCGGAGTCACAAAAGGTACCGCATACGAGAGCACGGCAATGTTTGAGGAGTGGGGCATAATCCCGGCGTACGATATTGCTCCGATAGCCGCATATTTGAAGGTGTGGCTGGCGGACAGTTCGGGAATTGATGCCGAAACCGTGATAGCCAGATCGCTCGGCGGAGATATTCTAAAAAGATGAAAATATGAGATGAAAATATGCGATGTATATGTTTGACAGCTAATCATATACATGATATTATGTAGACCGAAGCGCAACGGGGCACAGAGCTTTCGTTGTGCTTTGCTATGTAAATTTTTTATGCAGTCGCTTGTGAATATATTCATACGATTGCAGTTTAAGGAGGAAAAAGATAAATGAAAAAGGCATTGGCATTACTCGTGACAGCAGGAATCGGACTTTCGCTCGCCGCTTGTGGAAGCGCAGACAAGGCAACAGAGAACAACGGAAATTCAGGCTCGGCAGCAGCTACATCTGATACAGCAGCATCTGACGCAACAGCAGCTATAGCAACTATTGATGATCTTGCAGGCAAGACGATCGGTGTACAGCTCGGTACAACAGGCGATATCTTCGCAGAGGATTGGGCGGCAGAGCATGACGGAACAACCGTAGAGCAGTTCAACAAGGGGGCAGACGCTGTTCAGGCGCTTGTCTCAGGAAAGGTTGACGCTGTTATTATAGATGAGAACCCGGCAAAGGCGTTTGTTTCAAAGAACGATTCTATTGAGATACTCGACGAAGAGTTCGTTATGGAAGAGTATGCGATCTGTCTCGCAAAGGAAAATGAGAAAGCAGTAAACGATATGAACAAGGCTCTCGCAGAGCTTAAGGAAGATGGAACTGTAGATCAGATCATCAACGCTTATATCGGAGACGACACAGAGAACGCTACACACTATGAGAGCAAGGACGACAGCCATGACAATGGCAAGCTTATCATGGCTACAAATGCAGCTTTCGAGCCGTATGAGTACTATGATGACAAGGGAGACCTTGCAGGTATTGATATTGAGCTTGCTACAGCTATCTGCGACAAGCTTGGATATGAGCTCGAAGTTTCAGACATGGAGTTCGATTCGATCATCGCTGCAGTTCAGTCAGGAAAGGCTGACTTCGGTATGGCAGGAATGACTGTTACAGAGGATCGTCTTAAGAACGTAAACTTCACTGATACCTACACTCAGACAAAACAGGTTGTTATCGTTAAAAAATAATCGGGAATGATTTAAATGGATAAAATAGTAGAAACTTTTCAACAATGCTTCATAGAGGGCGACAGATATCTGTTGCTTTTGGAAGGACTTAGAAATACTCTGGTCATAACGGTCTTTGCGCTGATTTTGGGATTGGTGCTGGGATTTCTGGTTGCGATCGTTCGCTCGACCCATGACAAGAGAGGTGGATTAAAGGTACTAAACGCTATCTGCAAGTTCTACCTCACAGTCATAAGAGGAACGCCTACGCTTATCCAGCTTATGATCATGTATTATATCATCCTCATAGCGGTCAACAATTCCATCATCGTGGCTATACTCGCCTTTGGTATCAACTCGGGAGCTTACATTGCCGAGATCGTCAGAGCGGGAATTATGTCGATCGACGAGGGACAGTATGAGGCGGGCAGGTCATTGGGACTGAGCTACGGAATGACTATGCGAATGATCGTTATTCCGCAGGCGTTCAAGAACGTGCTCCCGGCACTTGGAAACGAGTTTATAACACTCTTAAAGGAGACATCAATAAGTGGATACATCGGCATCTTTGAGATAACAAGAGCCGGAGATATAATCCGAAGCAGAACTTATACCGCGTTTATGCCGCTTATAGGTGTAGCTCTCATTTATCTGGTTATAGTTATCGTGCTGACGAAACTGTTGGGTGTTATGGAAAAGAGGTTGCGAAACAGTGACAGATGAGTTGATAAAAGTTGAAGGACTCCATAAGCGTTTTGGAGAAAACGAAGTACTTAAAGGAATAGATCTCTCCGTATCGAAAGGAGAGGTGGTTGCGATTATCGGACCTTCGGGTTGCGGTAAGTCGACATTCTTAAGATCCATGAATCTCCTTGAGGTTCCGACGAGTGGAAAGATTTATTTCGAGGGCGAGGATATCACGGATCCGAAGGCGGATCTGGACACCATAAGACAAAAGATCGGTATGGTGTTCCAGTGGTTCCACCTCTTTCCGAACTATTCTGTGATCGACAATATTACTCTTGCTCCGGTCAAGCTTAAAAAGATGACTAAGGAC